>JAAVZA010000018.1 GCA_022791395.1 Clostridia bacterium | reverse complement strand
TATAAAGTAAGAGAAAATAAAACATATAGATTTGTAGCAATAGGAAGCAATGGAGCAAAATCAGTAGCTAGTATAGAAATAACAAATGTAAAAGAAATAGTAGCAAACCCAATAATACAATCAAATTATGGGTATCCAATATTAACATCAAAAGGTATAGTAAGTAATGGACTTACTACTATAACATATGATGAAACCAAAGAAGGCTTAGAAAACTTCTATAGTATAAATAATGGAAATACTTGGATAAAATACACAGGACCATTTGATACAATACAATCTACAACAATCAAAGCTAAATCTGTTAAAAATGGTAATATTGTATCTGAAGCAAGCATAGAAGTTTCAATTCCAGAAGATGCACTAGGTGGATTCGCATATGATGGAGATGAAACAACATACGATGGTACAACAGGAAATGATTATTATAATCGATATCTTTTGGTAGAACCATCAGTAATTGGTAGAAACATTAAGGTTATTATGAAAAGTTGGGATCCAAGTTGGTGTATTGTAGATGGAGCCTTTGTTTTAGAAAATGGTAATGTAGTTAGCTTTTGCCATTTAACAAGTGGAGAATTTAATTCTATGGTTGAAATTCCTGAAAATACTGTAAAAATTATGTTTGGTGTTCAAAAAAATACAGGCATATATGAAATACAACTAGTAACAATGGAACCACTTATAGAATCTAATGGATATCCAATTTTAAAATCAACAGGTGTAAGTATGAATAAAAATATATCTATAACATTTGATAAAGAAAAGGGATTAGAAAACTATTATAGTATAGACAATGGAGCAACTTGGAGTATATATACAGGAACGTTTAAAGTAGATACTTTAGATGGAATAAGAGCGAAGAGCGTAAAAAATGGTATTATATTATCAGAATCAAATAAAATTATTGACTCACCTTCAGATGCACTTAGTATTGAAGCGTTTGATGGCGACGAGACAACAGCAATTTTTGGAAATGCAAATAATCGGTAATATTCGATATATATATATTGATCAATCAGTAATTGATAAGAAGTTTAGAATTATATTAAAAAGTATAAGTGAGAGTTATTGCTTTGGACATTGTTATTTTGTATCAAAAGATGGGAAAGAAGAGGAATTTGTCGGTGGATATTATCCAAATTCACTTGATGCTACTTTTACTATTCCACAAGATACTGTAAAACTTAAATTTTCTTTCCAAAGAAATTTTGGTATTTACGAAATAAAATTAGTTGATTGAAATATCAAATAGAAATAAGGTGTTGGGGAATATATTTTCTTCAACATTTTTTTATAATTAAGGAATTAAAACACATATCTATTGAAAAAAAATTCTCTTTATGATATAAGTTAATAAGGAAAAATATATATTAAAGAAAGAAGAACCATGAAAAATATAAAAGATTATAACCTAGAAGAGTTGAAGCAAGAATTTGTAGGTTTAGGGGAAAAGTCATATAGGGCAGAACAAGTATTTAAATGGCTATACATAGAAAATGTAACATCATTTGATGAAATGAGTAATTTATCATTAGACTTACGTGATAAGTTAAAGCAAGAATTTTCAATATGTACTTACAATATATTAAAAAAACAAGAATCTAGTGATGGTACAAGGAAATATTTATTTGATGTATTAGATGGAAATGCTATTGAAACTGTATTAATGAGTTACCATCATGGATATACTATATGTGTATCTTCACAAATTGGGTGTAAGATGGGATGCAAGTTTTGTGCATCTACGGGTATACAATTTGTAAGAAGTTTAACCTCTGGAGAAATTGTAGAACAAATACTTGCAGTCGAAAGAGATACTGGAATTAAAATATCAAATATAGTGTTTATGGGGATAGGAGAACCTTTTGATAATTATGATAATGTATTAAATGCTGTTAGAATAATAAATAATCCAAAAGGATTAAATATAGGAGCTCGACATATAAGTATTTCTACAAGTGGAATAGTTCCTAGAATTTATGATTTTGCAAATGAAGATATGCAGTGTACATTATCTATATCACTTCATGCTACAACGGATGCAAAAAGAAGTGCAATGATGCCTGTAAATAATGCGTACAACATAGAAGAATTGATGAAAGCTTGCAAATATTATATTGAAAAAACCAATAAAAGAATTTCTTTTGAGTATGCACTAGCAAAAGATAATAACGAATCATTAGAAGATGCAAAACGATTAGTTAAATTGTTAAAGGGAATGATATGTCATGTAAACCTTATACCAATTAACAAAATAGAAAATGGAAAATTTACAAAATCTACAAATGAAAATATTTTAAAATTCAGAGATTACTTAAATGATAATGGAATAGTAGCCACAGTAAGAAGAGAATTAGGTTCAGATATAGATGCAGCATGTCGGACAACTTAGAAGAAAGAACTTAAAAAAATAAGGAGGAACAATGAAGATTTTTGCAAACTCAGATGTTGGAAAAGCAAGAGATATTAACGAAGATTTTTACTATATATCAGATGGACAAACCTATTTAAAACTATATATATTAGCAGATGGTATGGGTGGATATAATGGTGGAGAAATAGCAAGTAAACTTGCAACAATATCTGTTAAAGGATACATAGAATCAAATTTTGATAAAATAGAGCATACAAAAGAAGCAATAATTGAGCTTATAAAAAATGCAATTGAATATGCTAATATGGTAGTATATGAAAAAGCAAAAGAATGTGAAGAACTATCTAATATGGGTACTACTATAGAAGTTTTGGTAATATATAATAATAAGTTGTTTATTGGACATATTGGAGATTCAAGAATTTATCGAATCAGGAAAAATATAATAAGAAAATTAACTGAGGACCATAGCTATGTACAAGAATTAGTAAATGATGGAACAATAACAAAAGAAGAGGCAAAAAATCATCCTAAGAAAAATATGCTGATGAAAGCACTTGGCTGTACACCTTATGTTGAGCCAGATTTAGCTATTAAAGGATTTTTAAAAGATGATATAGTTATAATGTGCTCAGATGGTTTAACAAATATGTTAAGCGAAGAAGAAATATATAATATTGTTTTACAAAAAGTTGATAATACTAGTAATATTTTAATAAATAGAGCAAATGAACTTGGGGGATATGATAATATTACAGTTATAGTAGTTTATAATGATTAATAAATTTCTAAGGGGAGAAGAATTATGAATTTAGAAGGTAGATTGATTGCAAATAGATATGAAATAATAGAAAATGTTGGAAATGGTGGAATGGCTACCGTTTATAAAGCAAAAGATCATATACTTAATAGATTTGTTGCAGTAAAGGTGTTAAGAGATGAATTTACAACAGATAATGAATTTATAAAGAGATTTCGTTCAGAGGCACAAGCTGTTGCAAGTTTAACAAATCCAAATATAGTAGCAGTATATGATGTAGGAAATGAAGGAAACTTATATTATATTGTTATGGAACTTGTGCAAGGAAAAACTTTAAAAGAAGTAATACAAGAAGAAGGAAAATTATCATGGAAATGGACTGTTAAAGTTGCAATTCAAATAGCTGGGGCTTTGGAAACAGCTCATAAAAACAATATTATTCATAGAGATATAAAACCACATAATATTATAATAACAGAAGACGGAATGGCTAAAGTTACAGATTTTGGAATTGCAAAAGCAGTATCAAATTCAACTATAACAGCCTTTGGAACAACTCTTGGTTCTGTACATTATTTTTCGCCAGAACATGCAAGGGGAGGATTTACCGATGCAAAATCTGACCTATATTCTTTAGGGGTAGTTATGTATGAAATGCTAACAGGAAGAGTACCTTTTGAGGCAGATACACCAGTTTCAGTAGCACTAATGCATATGCAAGAAAAAGCAATTGAGCCTATTACATTAACACCTACAATTCCTATATCTGTAAATAAGATCGTAATGAAAGCAATGCAAAAGGATGGAAATTTACGTTATCAAAGTGCAAGTGAAATGCTAAGAGATTTAAATATGGCAATTAAAAATCCAGATGGAAATTTTGTGTTTATAAAAGACGTAGAAAATGATTTTCCGACACAAAAGATACCAACAATGCAAGGAAAAGATATAAAGACCGAAAAAAAGAAAAAAGAAAATGGTTTCGTAGCATTTATAAAAAAACATAAAGTAATATCAAGTATAGTTGGAGCTATATTGTTATTTATATTAACAATAGGAATAACATATTTTGGATTAAAACTTACACAAGTAAAAGATGTACAAATTCCTAACTTGATTGGAAAAACTACAGATGAAGCAAAAGCTATAACTAAGGATGCAAAACTTATATATACAGAACTTGAACCTCAGTTTAGTCCAGATGTTGAAGCAGGACGTGTAATAAGTCAAACACCAAATTTTATGGAAAATTATAAAGTAAAAGAAAAAACAGAAATAAAGGTAGTAATAAGTAAAGGACAAGAAATGACAACAGTACCAAAAGTAGTTGGAATGAAAAAAGAAGAGGCAATATCTGCTTTAGAAGAGGCACATTTAATAGCTGAAATAATAGAAGAGACCTCTAAGACAGTAGAAGAAGGGTATGTAGTAAGCCAAGAAACTAAAGAAAATACTGAAATAAGTGCTGGAGAAACTATAAAAATACATGTAAGTACAGGTACAGGAATAGAACAAGTAAGTATGCCTTATGTAATTGGAAAAACTGAAGCAGAAGCAAAAAAAGCAATAGAAGATAGCAAATTAAAAGTAAAACAAGTAATATATGAAGAAGATAAAACAAAAGATGACGGAAAAGTTCTAAAACAAGATAAAGAAGCAGGTTCAACACTTGATGAAGGAACAGAGGTAATAATTACAGTAAATAAAATAGAACAATTAAAAACAGGAAAGGTAAAAATAAATTTAAAGTCATTAACAGGAGGATATTCTGAAACAACAGGGAATACTATAACAACTACTAAAAAAACAGTAGATGTAGAAGTAAGAGTTGGAGAAGATAGTGTATTTAAAGGAACAAAATCTAAAAATGATACCTTTGAAGTAGAAGTGAGCGGAATTGGTACTATAACTGTAAAAGTTTATATAGATGGAGTTTTAGGAAATAGACAAAAACAATTGAACTTGAACTCTACAAATCAAATAGTTTTTGAATAAAATAAATATAGGAATAGAAAGAAAATTAAGTTTTTAACTATTCCTATTATTTTTATGAAGATAACATATTGATATATATTAGAAAAAATATTATACTTAAAATTATAATATACATTTGTATAAAATTAAAAATAATGATAAAATAAATATGTTAATACGAATAGGAGGGAAAATGCTAAAAGGGGTTATTATAAGTAATATCTCTAATCTGTATATAGTAGAAGCTGAGGGTAAAAATTATGAATGTAATGCAAGAGGAAAATTTAAAAATATAGATATTACACCTGTAGTTGGAGATAGAGTAAATATAGAAGTTTTAGATAATGATAAAAATACTGCTGTTATTAGTGAGATATTACAAAGAGATAATTATATTAAAAGACCAAAACTTGCGAACCTTAATAAATTAATACTAGTAGTATCTGCAAAACAGCCTAAACCAGATTTATTAATGCTTGATAAACAGTTAGCTTTTGCAGAATTTTTAAGTTTAGATGTTATTATTGTAATTAATAAAATAGATTTAGAAAAAGACGAAAAAATTGAAGAGCTTCAAAAAATATATACTGATATTGGATATAAGGTAATTATCACAAATGCAAAAATTGGACAAGGTGTAGACAAATTACATGAAGAACTATTAAATTGTATCAGTGCTTTTTCTGGAAATTCTGGAGTACGGAAAATCTAGTTTATTAAATTCAATATTTAAGGAAAATTTAACAGAAGAAGGGGAGATAAGTTCTAAAAATAAAAAAGGAAAAAATACTACAACTCAAGTTAAGTTATACAAAATAGATAAAGATACATATATAGCTGACACACCAGGTTTTGCTACCTTTGATATATATGAAATAGAAAAAGATGACTTATATAAATATTTTAGAGAATTCGTAGAGTTTGAAAAACAATGTGAATTTGTAGGATGTACGCATATAAAAGAACAAGAATGTGGAATAAAAAAAGCATTAGAAATAGGAAAAATATCAAGTTCAAGATATGAAAATTATATTAAAATATATAAGGATTTAAAAGATAAGGAGGAACATAAATGGTAGAAATATCAACATCACTACTATCAGTAGAAAAAGAAAAAAGTATTAAAGTAATTTATGATTTAGAAGTAGCTCATACAGATTATTACCATATAGACGTTATGGATGGAGAATTTGTAGAAAATGATACAAGAGAACTTATGAAGTCACATATAGAGGTGATTAAACAAATATCAAATATACCAATAGATGTACATTTAATGGTACAAGATGTAAAAAAGTATGTATATGAATATTTAGATATAATACCTAATATTATAACTTTTCAATATGAGGCGCTAAAGGATAAACAAGAAGTTAAGAGCATTATAGATTATATAAAGAAAAATAATGTAAAAGTAGGACTAGCTATTAAGCCTAAGACAGAATTAGAAGAAATATATGAATTTTTACCATATATCCATATGTTACTTATAATGACTGTTGAACCAGGAAAAGGTGGACAAGCTTTAATTCCAGAAACTCTAGATAAAGTAAGAGTGCTTAAAAGTTATATTAATGAAAATAATTTAGAAGTAGATATAGAGGCAGATGGAGGAATTAAATTAGAAAACATAAAAGATGTAAAAGAAGCGGGAGTAGATATTGCTGTTGTTGGAACAGGTATTATTAAAACTGATAATTACAAAGAAACAATAAAAAGATTAAAAGAATAACAAAATAGAAAGTGTTGCACTTAAATGCAACACTTTTAATTTTCATTATTTAGACTCTACTACTTTATCTTTTTTAGTTATTTTAAATATATATGAAAGTAATGTTCCAAATCCAACTAAGTTAACAATTATAGAGACAATTGTACCAACATAAGGGATTTGTTCTAGTACCCAAAGTATTAAAGTAACTACTACTAAAGCAACTATTGTTAGATATTTTTTGCTAAAATTAAATTTTTCTTTTGCTTTAAAGGTAATACAAGTAGTAGTAACAGCAAATGAGATAGACATCATTAGCATAAATAAAGCAAATATAGCAAATGCAAGTGAAATACCAATATAGCTAAATAGTAATGCAAAGCTTACAAATATTGCTACAATAAAAGCTAATAATCCAATTCCAAAAGACATTAATGCAGGTTTTCCAATGTAATTTTTTGAATCTTCTATAAATTTTGGAGCAAGCCAAGCAATTAATAAAAATACTACAACAGTAAATAAAATAGTTTCTAATAGATCCATTACTTTATCTAATATAATACTTCCTACAGATTTTGAATCTCCAAAACTTTGTAGGTTAGAGTAATGAATTTCACCTTGTACTAATTCTTTTGATAATTCTAATTCCTTATTACTTGAATAATTTAAGTCTCCATATACTATTGCTGAAGAACCAGAGGTAGTTTCAAAATTGAAATTATCTGCTTCAACAAAAGCATCTCTTCCTGCTCCACCCTTAAAGTTAAAGGTGTTTGCACCAACTCTTAAATCTCTAATCATAAAAGAATTATAATTCATATTAATTATATTTCCAGCAGCATATAAATCATTTGCTGCACCATTTAAATTTAATTCATTTGCACAAGCATAAATTGATTGAACAATGTATGAATTTTCGCTAAAAGTTACTTTATCTCCAAATACAAATAAAGAACCATTAACTCTACCAGTAATTTCAACATTTCTTCCGAAAATGAAAACATTACCATCTACATATTTATCCATTACAACGTTATTATCGAATAAATATAAATCACCATTATATATTTCTGGTGTAGGTTGAGCTGTACCTTGATTATTTTCACCTTCAGTTACTGGGGCAGTTTCTTCAGAGGTTGTTTGAACATCACCTTCTGTGGTTCTTGCATTATCACCAGGAACTATATCATTAGTTGCAAAACTTAAAGTAGAGATAAGCATAATGATACAGGTTAATAATACAAGTAATTTTACCTTATTTTTTAACATAAAAAATTCCTCCTAAATAATTTTTTTATATGCTAAATCATATAACTAATTAAGGTGTTTGTCAACAAAAATTCTCTTAAATAATGTTAATTATTATATATACAAAAAGAGGTAGTAACTACTTTTTTGTTACCACCTCTTTTTGTAAATAGTAAGCGCAATTGGAAGCAGGAGTTACTGTTCTTGAAGATATATTTTCAAAACAGCACTTACCGTCTTTTTGATAAACACAATTCGCAGAACAATTTATGTTTGTCAAAACAATCACCTCTTTAAAGGCTATTATTTGTATATAAACTGATTTTATACACAATTTATTTATTATTTATCAGTTTTTTTAGAATTCCAAGTTTTACAATATTTTTTTAACGTACAAATTTCACATTTTGGTTTTCTTGCATCACAAGTATTTCTGCCATGCCATACAAATAGATGATTAATATCTTTCAAATATTCTTTCGGAAAGATTTTTAGTAAATCTTGTTCAATTTTTTCTGGCTCTAGTTTACTAGAAAGACCAAGTCTATTGGAAATTCTTTTGGCATGTGTATCAACAGCAATTCCTTCGGCACATCCAAAAGCTTCAAGCATAATAACATTTGCACATTTTCTTCCAACACCAGGAAGAGTTATTAATTCTTCCATGGTATGTGGTACTTCACCGGTTAAATTCATCCACAATTTTTTTTGCACAAGCTTTTATATTTTTAGCTTTGTTTTTATAAAAACCACAAGAATGAATTAATTCTTCTAATTCTGTAGTATCTATATCTACAAAGTCTTCAGGAATAGTACATCTTGCAAATAGAGCAGGGGTAACTTTATTTACTCTTTCATCTGTACATTGAGCAGAAAGCATAACGGCTATTACCATTTGAAAAGGAGTATTAAAATCTAAACTACAAGTAGCATCTGGATATGTATCTTTTAATATATTTATAAGTTCTATAATTTCATCTTTATTTAATTTCATTCTATCACCTTTTTTCGATATATTAATATAATATAAGTAAGGATTGGGGGTAAGGTATTATGTTTGGAATACTTAAAAAAACGTGTGGAGTATGTCTTATAGGTTTAGGACTTGGGATTTTACTTGTTTTATTACTTCCAGTAACAGGGTGGCTATTTTTAATTGGAGTGGCAATCTTAATCTTAGGTTTAATTTGGCTTTCATGTTAAATATAGAAGAAGGAGAGTGTTATATATGCAAATAGTAGTAAAAAAAGTACCTAAATTTTTAAGAGGTTTTGTTAAACTAATCTTTGGAATAAAAGAATAGTACTACATAAGAATAAAACAAAAAAAGTAGGTTATGCCTACTTTTTAATATATTCTTTATGCTCTTTTAACTTTTCCTGCACGTAAGCATTTAGCACATACAGATATTCTTTTTGGTTCTCCATCTACCATAGCTTTTACACTTCTAATATTTGGTTTCCAAGTTCTTGTTGATCTTTTACTAATATGAGAACGAGTTATACTTAATTTATTTCCATGAGCTAAAGTTTTTTCACATATTTCACATTTTGCCACTTTAAATTGCACCTCCTATAAAGTTAATAAATTGTCTACTTGCTAGTTTAACATATATTATGAAAAAAAACAAGACTTTGATGCAAAAAAGTTTATGTATGACATAAATTTATAATTTTATAAAAAAAATATTGTAAAATTTAAATTACGTGGTAAAATATGTTTAATAAAAAAATAGGAGGTAATAAAATGGAATTAAAAGGATCAAAAACAGAGCAAAACTTAATGGAAGCTTTTGCAGGAGAATCTCAAGCCAGAAATAAATACACATATTTTGCAAGTAAAGCAAAAAAAGAAGGATATGAACAAATAGCAGCTATATTTCAAGAAACTGCTGACAATGAAAAAGAACATGCAAAAATGTGGTTTAAATTGCTTAATGGGGGAGAAATCTCTGATACAGCTGAAAACCTAAAAGCAGCTGCTGCTGGAGAAAATTATGAATGGACAGATATGTATGATAAATTTGCAAAAGAAGCAAAAGAAGAAGGATTTAATCATATTGCATTTTTATTTGAAGAAGTTGCAAAAATTGAAAAAGAACATGAAGCAAGATATTTAAAATTATTAGAAAATGTAAAAGATGGTTTAGTATTTTCTAAAGATGGAGATAGAATTTGGAAATGTAGAAACTGTGGACATGTAGTAATTGGAAAATCTGCACCAGAAGTTTGTCCAGTATGTGCACACCCAAAAGCTTATTTCGAAATAAAAGCAGAAAATTATTAGAATTAGTAAAGATTAGTAGGCAAAGAAGGCTTACTAATCTTTTATTATGTTTGTGTTACTGTATACATTCATAGAATGCCTTAAAATTGACTTTTTTATAGGAATATAGTATAATTATTATAGTTACAACAATAAAGTTTTGTATAAGAAAGGATAAAACACTATGGGAAAATTAAACGAAGTAGCAGCAAAAAACAACCAGGATTCAAGAGCCTTCCGGACAGAACATTTAATTATTTTACAGTTGGGCAGTTCCTATACTTATGGAGTTTTCATCATTCCTGAAGAGTATAGATATCTTACGAATCAGGAACTGACCAGCGATCCGGAAAAGGTTAAAGCACTTCTTGAAGGCAAAAATGGAGTGGCCGATATACATTCGGAAGGCAACATTAACGCTCTTACCCTTCATGAAGTAGCAAAGTACCGTAACGAAGTGGTTACAGCTTTTACAGAAAGAGCAAAAGAGCTGGAAATTCAACTTTACCTTGAGTTGTTTTGAGCGAGTGTAAGAAGAGTTTCAGTCCTAAAACACAGATGGCGCCCTAAGGACGCCATCTGTGTTTTATATATTCATTGCTTTCATTTCTTCATTTCTTTTTATCTTTTTAGTAGTAGTTTTTATTAATTCTTTATCTGTTAAAATCATATGTTTAATATATTTATATGGAGGAAAGGTTTTATTTATTTCCTTTATTTTATCCCAAAGGATTTTTTCAAGCTCTACTGCTTGAATATTTGGATATTTTTCATTTATAACCTCTTTGTTATAAACAATTTTAACAGAAAGTTTAATATCATTTTTATCTTTATTATCAGGTATACCAAAGACCATACATTCTTCTACCTCATCAAGTCTATTAATTAAAACTTCTACTTCTTCAGGAAATACCTTTTTACCATTTTTTAAAACAATCATATCTTTCTTTCTACCAGTAATAAATAAAAAGCCTTGTTTATCCATATAACCTAGGTCGCCTGTATAAAACCAACCATCTTTTAATACTTCATTTGTTGCTTCAGGATTTTCATAGTAACCAAGCATTACATTTGGACCTTTTACTCTAATTTCACCAATACCATCTGTATCTTTATTTATAAATTCTATTTCTACATTTTCCATTGGAAAACCAATTGAACCATATTTAGTTTTTACAGAATTTTCAGCTGCAATAACAGGGGAGGTTTCTGTTAAGCCATATCCTTGAGCTACATATATTCCCAGTTCATTGAAACCTTTAGCTACTTTTTTATCAAGTGGTGCGCCACCAGATATAACAAATCTTAAATGTCCGCCTAATTCATTAATAATACTTTTAAATAATTTTTTTCTAATATCAATATGTAATTTTAATAATAAATTACTAACTTTTTTTGCAATATTTACTATTCTTGTTTTACCTTGTTTTTCGATACCCTGTTCAACCTTTTTATAGATTGCTTCTACAAGTAATGGAACACCAACAAATACACTAACTTTATATTCTTTTAAGTTTTGAGCTACATATCTTAAACCATCAGGAAATGCAGTTTGTACACCACAAGCAAGCATAACGATTAATTCTGTTGAACCAAATATATGGTGGCAAGGTAGAAATGCAAGATTAACATCACTAGGGAAAAGTCCTTCTACTAATTGCATTGAATACACATTAGAAGCTATATTGTTTTGAGAAAGCATAACTGCTTTTGATTTTGAAGTAGTTCCTGATGTAAATAACAAAATATTCATTTTATAAGAATCAATTTCTTCATTAATGTAAGCTGTATTTCCAGAAGCTACTAATTCTTTTCCTTCATTTAATAAAGTAGGTATATCAAGGTAATTTTCTAGTTTTCTCATACATATATATTCTTGTAAATTTGTATTATTTCTTCTTTTAATTTCTTCTATATTATCAATATACTTTTCATCAAAAACTACAACATCAGCTTTGCTTCTTTCTAAACAACTTTCTAATTCATCAACTTGTAATTCTTTATCTAAAGGAATAGATAGTATTCCACCTAATAAATTAGCAAGATGTGTAATTGTCCATTCATAACTGTTTCTTCCAACAATAGCAATTCTTTTATCTTTAAAACCTAAATCAAAAAATTTAGTACCAAGATAATTAACTTCATCCAATAATCTTTTATAGGATATATTTTCGTATTCAACTTTTTTATCTATTTTGTGTTTTAGAATAAAAGCAGTATTGTCTTTATAAACTTTAGCTGAATTATAAAGAATTTCCTTTATATTTTTAAATTCAGTAGCATCAAAATATTTTTCCATAAATAACAAATTCCTCTCTTTATAAAGTAAAAATTTATATATAAATTTAAACCTAATTTATATTTGATATTAAAGTATCATATATTAGAGTATAATGTCAAGGAAATGACCAGTGCGTATAAAATATCTACTACAGTTCAAATATTAAAATAAAAAGACATTAATGAATTAATGTCTTTTTATACTATATATATTAATTTGTAGCATATTTTTGTTTTACTGTATCAATTTTGGTTTGTTCAACAGTAGTTGTTTTATACCATCCTTTTTCAGCCATCAAATTATAAATTTTATTTTGTATATCTAAACTTTCATTTAATGCTTCTTTAAAAGCTGTATGAACTTCAGCAGTTGTAGATTCTATTGTACCATGAAGGTATAAATCACAAACACCTTTAATAATAAGTAATTCTTTTTCCATTAAATCTTTATCTTCCATAGCGTCCTCCTATAATAAATTTAAAAATTTGTTAAAAATTTCTGTATGTTTTTGCTCTAATTCTCCTATATAAGAAGAAAGCGTAGGGTCTGTTAACTTAGAAGACGTTTTTTTACTACATGATTTCATGAAATTCTCATGTCCTAAAGCATCTTCAACATATAAAAGTTCTTTACTTGTCATAATAATCACCACCTAGATGTAGTATTAACTAAACTTAGAAATATATACCAATTTATATAAAAAATAAATTAAATAAATGGTTGACAAATTTTGAAAATATTATATAATAAATACAAACAAAAATTCGTACCATATAAGGAGTTTTATGAAAGATAGGATAGATAATATATTAGTAGAAAAGGGATATTTTAGTTCAAGGCAAAAAGCAAAATATGCGATAGAAGAAAAATGTGTATATGTAAATGGTATTTTAGTAGAAAAATCAGGCAAGGCTTTTGAAGAGGACTGTAAAATAGAAGTTAGAGGAGAAACATTACCATTTGTTAGTCGAGGAGGATTAAAGCTAGACAAAGCTATAAAACAATTTAAAATATCATTACAAAATAAAAAATGTATGGATATAGGAGCATCAACAGGTGGTTTTACAGATTGTATGTTACAAAATGAAGCAAAAACAGTATATGCGATTGATGTTGGGCATAATCAACTTGCTAAAGAATTAGTAAATGATAAAAGGGTAGTTAATCTTGAAGGAATAAATATTAAAGATATAGAGGTAGAAAAATTTGAAAAAGTAGATTTTATCTCTACTGATGTATCATTTATATCTCTTACAAATGTACTTGATAAGGCATATAAGTTATTAAAAGATAATGGAGAAATGGTTATATTAATTAAGCCACAATTTGAAGCTGGAAAAGAGTTTATTAACAAAAATGGTGTTGTAAAGGATAAAAAAGTACATTTAAGGGTAATAGAAAAAGTTTTATTATTTGCTAATAGCCTTGGCTTTAAAATAGAACAAATTGATTATTCACCAATAAAAGGACCAGCAGGGAATATTGAATATATTGTTTATATGAAAAAAGAAACAGATAAACTAGATTTATTTAAGATAAGAGAAAATATAAAAATAGTAGTAGAAAAAGCTTATAAGGAATTAAAATAGAAAAGGAGAAAATATGATATCAACGATTAATATAAAAAACATAGGAATAATAGATAATTTAAGTATAGATTTGAACCAAGGCTTTAATGTATTAACAGGAGAAACAGGAGCGGGAAAAACCTTGATAATTGATTCATTATCTATAATATCTGGTGGTAGATTTTCAAAAGAAATGATAAGAAAAGGAGAAAACTATTCATATGTAGAAGCTTGTATCTATATGCCAGAAAGTGAAATAGCAATAGATGGTAATATTATAGTTTCAAGAGAAATATATGAAAATGGTAGGAATTCCTGTAAAATAAATGGAAGATTAGTTACTGTTAGTGAACTAAAAGAATTTATGAAAAGCATAATTGATATTCATGGGCAACTAGATAACCAAACTTTACTGGATAAAGCTTCACATATAGGATATTTAGACAGTTTTATTGGTGATGAAATTTTAGAAATAAAATATAAATATAGAGTTTTATTTGATAAGTATAACAAAGTAAAACTAGAATTAAAAAATAATTATGGAGATGAAAAAGAAAAACAGAGAAAATTAGACCTTTTGAAATATCAGTTAAATGAGATAGAATATGCAAAATTAAAGGTCGGAGAAGATGAAGTTTTAGAAGAACAAAGAAAAATAATGTTAAATTCAAGTAAAATAGCTGAAAATCTTGAAATAGCAGATAATACTTTAAGCGAACAGACTATAGACAGTATAAATGTAGCAATAAAAGCATTAGAAAAAATAGAAAACATAGATGAGAAATATGAAAAAAAGTTATCTAATTTAAAAAACATATATTATGATATTCAAGAAATTTCAAGAGATATAAATGCAATGAAAAATGATGTAAATTTTAACGAAGAAGAAAGAAATAACATTGAAGAGAGATTGGATAATATATTTTCCTTAAAAAGAAAATATGGAAATAGTATACAAGAAATATTACAATATAAAGAAGAAGTAGAAAAAGAAATTTTTGAAATAGAAAATCTAGATGAAATAAACAATAAATTAAAAAATGAACTAAAAGATATAGAATTAAAAATGATGGAACTTGCAAAACAAATGAATGAAATTCGTATAAAAGAGGGAAAAAACTTAGCTATAAAAATAAATAAAGAACTACAAGATTTAGAAATGCAAAATGCAAAATTTGAAGTAGAAGTAATGCATCAAGAAGAATTTAACAAAAATGGGTTAGATGTAGTAGAATTTTTAATTTTAACAAATATAGGAGAAGAGAAAAAGCCACTTATAAAAATAGCCTCAGGTGGTGAAATGTCTAGAATTATGCTTGCTATAAAATCAGTACTTGCAGGTGTAGATAAAGTGCCAGTTTTAGTGTTTGATGAAATAGATACAGGAATTAGTGGTGTTGCTGCAATTGCAGTAAGTATGAAGATGAAAAATATTGCAAGACATCATCAAGTATTATGCGTAACGCATCTTGCAAGTATTGCAGCAAAAGGAGATAGTAACTATTATATAAGCAAAGAAGTAAAGGATAATAAAACAGTTACAAAAATAAAATTATTAACAGAAGAAGAAACAATAAAAGAAATAGCAAGAATAGCAAGTGGAGATATAACAGAGGTTACATTAAAACATGCTATGGAATTAAGAAAAAGTGCCACCTAGAAATGTGGCACTTTCTTCACTGATTAAAGAGAATTACTAAAGAAAAATCATTAGAAAGGTTTTGATGATTTGGCAAATGTACTAAAGCAAACAACTATATGGCTTCGTTTTCCTTAACATGAAAGGCTTCAAGCACATTAGCTAAAACCAGAGGTTTGTTATACTGATCACATATCTTCCAAGTAAGAAATATAGTAATGAAGTCATCCTTATCTGAAAGAGAAGACTTATTCCTATAAAACTCAAGGTCAGAGGAACTTATTTCAATTTCAAGCCCTTGATATAAAGGATGTGTGCAGTCAAACCTCACAGCGTCTGGTGTAGAATCTGTTTTTTCGAAAACCTGTTCTTCTTCTTTAAACATAGCTTTCAGATCTTCAGATGCGAAATCCCGTACTTCAACAATTCTCATGATAATACCTCCATACTAGTGAGACTAAATATTATATAATATAAGTTTAACATAAAATTATTAAAAAAGCCAGAACTTATGAAAAAAAGAAGTGAAATTTACTAATAAAGGTTTACATTTTAGGGGTTCTAAGATATAATAATATATCATAAAAGATAAAGGTAGGGAATTATATATGAGTGAAAATAATCAAGCACAAGAACAAGAATTAGATTTAAATCAACTTATGAAAATAAGAAGAGAAAAGTTAGAGGAATTACAAGCAAATGGAAAGAATCCATTTGAAATAACAAAATTTGATAGAACTAATACTGCTGGAGAAATTAAAGAAAGATTTGAAGAATTTGATGGAAAAGATGTAACAGTAGCAGGAAGAATTATTGCAAAAAGAATTATGGGAAAAGCATCATTTTGTACAATACAAGACTGTGATGAAAAAATTCAAAGTTATGTAAGTATTAATGATTTAGGAGAAGAAAGCTATAAAGAATTTAAAACTTATGATATAGGAGATATCATAGGTATTACTGGTTTTGTGTTTAAAACAAAAACAGAAGAAATTTCTGTACACGCAAAAAGCGTAACTTTACTTTCAAAATCATTAAGACCACTTCCAGAGAAATTTCATGGATTAAAGGATCCAGATTTAAGATATAGACAAAGATATACAGATTTAATAATGAATCCAGAAGTTAAGAAAACCTTTGAACTAAGAAGCAGAATTATTAAAGAAATGAGAGATTTCCTAGATTCTAAGGGATATATGGAAGTAGAAACACCAATACTTAATACAATACCAGGTGGAGCTACTGCAAAACCATTCATTACTCATCATAATGCACTAGATATTGATATGTACTTAAGAATTGCACCAGAACTATATTTAAAAAGATTAATAGTAGGTGGATTTGATAAAGTTTATGAGATAGGACGTTTATTTAGAAATGAAGGAATGGATCTAAAACACAATCCAGAGTTTACATCAATGGAATTGTATGCAGCATATGAAGATTATAACGATATGATGGATATAACAGAAGAAATGGTATCTACAATTGCAAAAAATATACTAGGAACAACAAAAATTAATTATCAAGGAATAGAGATAGACCTTACACCATCATGGAAGAGAATAACAATGATAGATGCTATAAAAGAAGTTACAGGTATAGACTTTAATACTATAAATACAGATGAAGAGGCAATTAAACTTGCTGAGGAAAGAAAGCTAGAAGTGGATGCTATTAAGAAAACTAGAGGAAATATTATAAATATTTTCTTTGAAGAGTATGTAGAAGAAACTCTAGTTCAACCAACATTTATATGTGATTATCCAGTAGAAGTATCACCATTAACAAAAAGAAAACCAAGTGATCCTAGATTAACAGAAAGATTTGAAGTATTTATTGGAGGACGTGAATATGGAAATGCATATTCAGAGCTAAACGATCCAATAGATCAATATGAAAGATTTAAGAAACAAGTAAAGGCAAGAGAAGCAGGAGACGAAGAGGCAAATATGATGGATGAAGACTTCGTTCAATCTCTAGAAATAGGATTACCACCAACAGGTGGACTTGGAATGGGAATTGATAGATTAATTATGCTTTTAACAGATTCTGCATCAATTAGAGATGTACTATTGTTCCCAACAATGAAACCACTTGCAAGTGAAAAGAAACAAAAGAAAGTTGAAGATAATGAAATAACAAATAAAGTATTTGAGACAGAAATTAATAGAGAAGATGCAATAAAGTTATTAAAAAAATATAATAAAGAAGAATTCCACATAAGACATGCTGTTACTGTTGAACAAATTATGAGATACTTTGCAAGAAAATATAATGAGAACGAGGATTTTTGGGGACTTGCAGGATTATTACATGATATAGATTATGAAATGTACCCAGAACAACATTGTATAAAAGCACCTGAAATGTTAAAAGAGATTAATGCAAATAATGAATTAATACATGCTGTTTGTAGTCACGGATATGGTATATGTACAGATATAGAACCTGAACATAAGATGGAGAAGATATTATTTGCAACAGATGAATTATCAGGATTAATCGGAGCAGCAGCAAAAATGAGACCATCACAAAGTACAAAAGATATGGAACTACAAAGTCTAAAAAAGAAATACAAAGATAAAAAATTTGCAGCAGGTTGTTCAAGAGAAATAATTGCACGTGGAGCAGAATTCTTAGGATGGGAATTAGAGGAACTATTACAAAATACACTAGAAGCTATGAAAGAAACAGAGGATGCTATATTAAAAAATATGTAGTAATAGGCTAAAATAAGGTTATTGATAGGAGGGAATATTCATGCAAAATTATGTAATTAATATGATGGAAAAACAACAAATGCGAAATTTATTTGATAGATATTGCATGTCAGATACTACACATACAGAAGGGGAATATATAGCAAGAATGGCATACGAATTTGCAGAAGGATTACCATATTCAATGGATATTGAACAAACTGAATTTGTTCCAGCTGATTTTATCAATATGACACCATCTAATTTTGAAAGTGATAGATTCTTTAAATGGGAAGATCAAAGAACAATATATACAGCTATGACTTCAGATAGAGAAACTTTTAAGAGTGGTATTCTTTTACAAGTTTGTGCAATTTTTCAAAAAATGTTATTGGGACAGTTTCCAACAAATTATAAGGTAAGAGAAGAAGACTATACAAATAATGGAATAGATAGAATGACTCCTGATCAAGATTATAATATGAGGTTTTTTGAAGCATTAAGTAGTTTACCTCAATATTATAATACTATGTTAAATATTAAAGATATTAAAGAAAGAAGAACAGCATTAGACACAATTTTTGAAAAAATGCAACAAAGTATTGCTAATAGAGTAGGTGGAATGAAATATACAGATTCAGAGGGAAATACAACAGAAGTTAAACCTTCTGTTGTATGGAAACCTAAATTTGACTTATGTATGATATTAGAGTCTAACTATAGTGGCATTTTGGAAAAAAGAATAAATACAGGGGCTATAATAAATTTGTATAGAGAAAATCTTGCGCAAATCCAAAGTGTTAATTTAACAGATTTCACTATAACAAATGGAAGATTGGCGGGGCTAAATGAAAACGAAATAGCCGGAATACTACAATCAGCAATGAGAAAACTTCCAGGTAATGTGCCAGAAGAAAAGTATAAAGAACAGATAATGGAATGGATTAATAATAGAGCTAGTAGAAAAAGAAAAATTGATTTAAATGAACAAGAAAGTACGATGGAATCCGAAATATAGAATTAAAATTACAAAATAATAATCTTATTTCATAAATATAGTAAAAGATAAATGTAATATAAAATCTAAAATTAATAAATAGTGTTTAAAATTAGTAAAGTAGATAATGATAAAATTGCTCGAGGAGAGTGTTAATAAAAATATGTTTAATAAAATTGTTATTGTTGAACCGGTATTGATTACAGACAAGGGAAAACAAGAATTGAAGAAGTACTGTAATGAAATAGTTATTTTTGATAATAAATCTGCAAGTGAAGAAGAAACTATAAATAGAATAGGAAATGCAGATTGTATTCTAATATCAACATATACAGTTATTTCTAAAGAAATACTAGAAAAGGCATATAACTTAAAACACGTTGTTTTATGTGGCTCTTATTATGGAAAGCAATTTGCAAAAATAGATATTGATGCGTTAGAAGAAAGAAATATAACATATTCTTATCTATCAGGACATGGTGATAATGGGGTTGTAGAATATGCTATAAGCCAAGTTATTAATTTAATTCATGGCTTTTCGGGAAAACAGTGGAAAAAAGATGTATTAGATTTAGAAAATATTAAGATTGGAATTTTAGGTTTAGGTAATCTTGGTGGAAAAATTGCAAAAGCATTTAGCTGTTTTGGTTCAGATATTTATTATTACAGTAAAACTAGAAAAGAAGACTTAGAAAAAACACAAGGGTATAAATATTTAGAGTTAGGAGAAATTTTAAAAACAGTTGATGTTATTTCTATTAATGTAAATAGAGATGTGTGTTTGATTGGAGGAGAATATCTAAAGATATTTGGAAACAACAAAATAATTATAAATACATCTATTGGTAAATGCTATGAAACAAAATCATTGAAGGAATGGATATCTAATAAAGATAATTATTATATATGTGATAAAACAACAATTAATGATGATATAAAAGATATAATAAATTATGATAATGTCATTTATTATGATAACTCTGTTGGTGATACAAAACAATGTTATGAAAGAGCAACTAAACAAATACTTAGTAATGTAAAGAATGCTAGTTTGAAGTAAGGAGAAAAAATGAATTTTAATATTAATCATGTTACTATAAGTGTAAAAAGTATTGAAAAAAGTGTAGAATTTTATAAAAATTTTGGATTTACAGAATATAAAGATTATAGTGATGATAAAGTACACATTAAAACCTTAAAACTTGGAAATATGGTTCTAGAAATATTTTGTTATAAAGAATTTGAACAAATGCCTGAACATGCTAAAGATTTAGGGCTAGATTTGAAAACAATTGGAACAAAACATTTTGGTTTAGGAGTTAAATCTGTTGAAGAAGCAAAAGAATTTTTACTATCAAATGGAATTATAGAAGATGAAATAAAGATAAATAAAGGAAGATTAGGGAAAAGCTATTTCTTTATGAAAGATCCAGATGGTATATTAGTTGAAATAATAGAGGAATAATATTGAAAAGTGAGGAGAAAACAAATTGTTTATATTAGCACAGATATGTGGAGTAATAGCTTTAATATTAACAGTAATAAGTGTTCAATTTAAAACTAAAGAAAAAATCGTAATGTGTTTTATCTGGGCTAATATTGTTGTTGCAATACAATATTTTTTGCTAGAGGCCATAACAGGAGCAATAATATCTATTATAAATGCAATAAGATGTATAGTATTTTATTTTTATAAAAAGAAAGATAAAACCCCATCTATTATAGTATTAATTATTTTTGAAATTGTGGCAATAATATCAGGAATTATTAGTTGGCAAAATATATGGAGTTTGCTACCAATTATTGTTACTGTAATTTACACATATGGATTATGGCAAGATGATATAACGATTGTAAGGATAACAACAGGAATAGCTGGATTTGGATGGACAATATATAATATAGTAGTGAGAGCTTATATAGGCGCGTTGCAAGAAATTGCACAATTAATATCATCAATAATTTCACTATATAGAAATAAAGAAAAGAAATGTTAATAAAGGTATAAGGGGAAATCTATTTTAAAGGAGGAGAATGAATGTTTAATTTTTCATATGATAATAGAATTTTATATATTGTATTAGGAATAATGGTAATAATGGGACTTGTAGGAATGAGTGCTCGGTAGCTTAATAGGATTATTACTAACTTTACCAGGAGTAATAATAGCAATCACATTCCATGAATTTGCACACGCATATGCTGCCTACAAATTAGGTGATGATACTCCAAAAATGCAAGGAAGATTAAACTTAAACCCACTAAGTCATATGGATCCAGTAGGATTTGTATTATTAATATTTGCACATGTTGGTTGGGGAAAACCTGTACAAATAAATTCTAGAAATTTTGATAGAAAATATTCTGTATCAGCAGGAGAGGCAATTGTTTCGGTTGCAGGGCCATTAATGAACTTTGTACTTGCAATAGTATTTACAATACTATATTTTATATTAATAAAATTTGCTATGGGATTTGTAATATCACAAATAGGAATGATTGTTATTACAATAATTCAATCTACAATAATAGTAAATGTAGGATTAGGAGTATTTAATTTAATACCACTTCCACCGTTAGACGGAAGTAAAATATTTAGAAATTTCATGTCATATAATGTAAAACAATGGTTAGATAGATATGAAAGAATATTTTATATTGTATTTCTTGTTTTATGGATTTCAGGACTTGCAGGAAAAATAATTTCTCCAATTATAGAATTAATATCAACAGGATTAATTAATGTAATAGGAATGATGTTTGGAATTCATATGTAAGTGGATTTATGAGCAGAACTTGTGCCAAAAAAATAATAGAAGATAAAAAATATAAAATTTAGAAAGAGTAATAAAATGAAAAAAAATATAATAACACTAGGAATTGAATCAAGTTGTGATGAAACTTCTGTATCTGTTGTAAAAAACGGTAGAGAGGTCCTTTCTAATGTCATAAATTCTCAAATTGAAATACATAAAAGGTTTGGTGGAGTAGTTCCAGAAATAGCATCAAGAAATCATGTTGAAGCAATTCAAACAGTTACAAAGGAAGCATTAGAAAAAGCAGGAGTAACTTTTAATGATATAGATGTAATTGCATGTACATATGGACCAGGACTTGTAGGAGCATTACTGGTAGGAGTAGCTTATGCTAAAGCCTTAAGTTACGCATTAAATAAACCACTTGTAGGAGTTAATCATATACAAGGTCATATTGCAGCGAATTATATAACCCATAAAGAATTAGAACCACCATTTTTATGTGTGATTATTTCGGGAGGGCATACACACCTTGTACATATAAAAGATTATACAGAATTTGAAATACTAGGTAAAACACGTGATGATGCAGTAGGAGAAGCCTTTGATAAAGTGGCGAGGGTTATTGGCTTGGAATATCCGGGAGGGCCTAAGATCGATAGACTTGCAAAAGAGGGAGAACCAAATATAGAATTACCACACACATATTTTGATAATTTAGATTTTAGTTTTAGTGGAATAAAAACAGCAGTATTAAATTTACACCATAAAACACCAGACATAAATAAAGAAAACTTATGTGCAAGTTTTGAAAAAGCAATTACAGATGTATTAATTACAAACACTACTAAAGCAATAGAAAAAATCAATATAGATAAAGTCGCTTTAGCTGGTGGTGTATCAGCAAATATCTTTATAAGAGAAAGATTTAAAAGTTTAGAAGAATCAAAAAATATAAAAGTATATTACCCAGAAAAAGTATTATGTACAGATAATGCAGCAATGATAGCATCAGCTGGATATTATAACTATATTAAAGGAAATATATCAGATTTGACATTAAATGCTGTACCAAATTTAAAAATATAAAAGGAGATTTTTTATGGCTATTTTTGTAATAGCAGATTTACATTTATCCTTCAAAAATCCAAAACCTATGAATATTTTTGGAGATAATTGGGAAAATCATGAGGAAAAAATAAGAAAGGATTGGTTAGAAAAAGTAACTGACAATGATTTAGTAATATTGCCAGGAGATTTTTCGTGGGCAATGAATTTAGAGGATAGCTATTTAGATTTTAAGTATTTAAATGATTTACCAGGAAAAAAACTAGTATTAAAGGGAAATCATGATTATTGGTGGACTACAATAAAAAAAATGAAGGAATATTTAAAAGAAAATAAATTTAATACAATTGATTTTATATACAATAATAGTTACTGTTTTGAAAATAAAATTATTGCAGGAACAAGAGGATGGACTTTAAACAGCCTTGAAGGAGATGGGAAAATTTTAAATAGAGAATTAGGGCGATTAGAATTATCACTAAAAGAAGGAAGAGAAAAATATGGTAATGATAAAGAAATGTTAGTATTTATGCACTATCCTCCAATAACAAATTCTAGTTTGCTAAATCATTTAGAACTTAAGTTTGTAGAGGTAATGAAGAAATATAAGGTATCAAGATGTATGTATGGTCATTTACACTCACATTCTCACAAAGATGCAATTATTGGAAATGTAGAGGGAATAGAGTTTGGCTTGGTAAGTGGTGATTATTTAGATTTTAAATTAATGAAAATATAATAATAGCAGGTGAATTTTTTCACCTGCTATATATGTATAAGTTATTTTTCTTTTTTAGTATCTTTAAATACTTCTTTTACAGCACCTAAACTAGAAAGAGCTTGAGTTGCTTCAAATGGAATAAAGATTTTATTTGCATCTCCATTTGCAACTTTTTCAAGAGCTTCTAGAGATTTAATTTGTACTAATCTTTCATCTGGATCAGCTTTCTTCATAGCTGTATAAATCATTTCAACTTCTTTTGCTTTAGCTTGTGCAACTTGTTTTATAGCTTCAGCTTCACCGGCTGCACGTCTTATTTTTGCTTCTTTATCAGCTTCTGCTTGTAAAATAGCAGCCTCTTTTTGACCTTCTGCAATTGTAATAGCTGATTGTCTTTCACCTTCTGCTTGAAGGATTAAAGCTCTCTTATTACGTTCAGCATTCATTTGTTTTTCCATTGCATCACGAATATCAGCAGGTGGTGTAATATCTTTAATTTCTACACGGTCAACTTTACAACCCCATTGATCTGTTGCTTCATCTAAGATAACTCTTAATTGATCGTTAATAGCATCTCTCGAACTAAAGGTTGCATCTAAGTCCATTTTACCAACAATATCACGTATTGTTGTGATTGCTAAGTATTCAATACCTTTCTTTAAACTTTGAATTTCATACACTGCTTTTGCAGGGTCTGTAATTTTATAGAATACAACTGTATCAATTGTAATTGTAACATTATCTTTTGTAATAACTCCTTGAGGTGGTATATCCATTGTTTGTTGTTTAAGACTAACCACACTTCTTACATGATCGATAAATGGAACTATTATTGTAAGACCAGCATCTGCAATTTTATGATATTTACCAAGTCTTTCAATAATGTATACCTCAGCTTGTTTAACGATTTTAATTGATTTAAATGCTATTACTAATATAATAACAAGTAATATAATTAAAAATGCCATAATTATTCCTCCTTATAAAATATATATTAATAAAAATACTAATATCATTATTTAGTAGCTGTAACCTTAATAGGTTTTACTACGGCTTTTACACCATTAATTTCTAATACTTCAATTTCTTCTCCAACAGGTATAATTTCGTCTGCTTTTGCACTCCAAACCTCACCTGCAATTTTTACCTGGCCAATACCTAGGTTAGAGTTAATTTCTTTTGTAACAATTCCAGTTTTACCAATAACAGAGTATGCGTTAGTTTTTATAGCATCTTTACCGAGAAAATTTTTTAACAAAAGGTTTAGTTAAAAAAAGTAAAGCTGTTGATGTTACTAAAAATACAGTAGTTTGAATAATTATATTATCTGTAAATAAACTAGTTATCATTGCAAATAGCGCACCAATACCAAACCAGAAAACTAAAAAACCGAATTGTAATTATTTCTAAAATAAAAAATAATCCTGATATAATTAACCAAATTTGCCACATAGTATCGCCTCCTTATTAACTACAGTATAATTATACTACAAAACATGGAAAAAAGGAATACTTTTCAAAGATTTTAACATAAATATAGTATAAAATTGACTGGTTATGTAAAATAAGATATAATATAAATACTATCACAAAAAGTGTAGTACAAAAAAGATATAGTAAGTAAGAGTTTTAACAATATAGCATAGCAGGAGGAGAAAAAATGAAATTCTTATTTCAGGATGACATGCAGAATTTGTATTACTTGAAAGGTTTACAAAAGTGGCAAAATTTATGGATCTTACAGGAACCAAACGGCTACTATGACATAATTGATGAGTCGAGTAGCCGGGGCTGGCTAGATTTTCCTTATAAACGAGTACAATTTATAGGGGAAAAGTATTTGCTGGCCTTCAGAAACAAAAGCACATATTTCCATGTGTATGATGAGGGTGGTAGAATACCAGAAGTTATTGGAAAAAGCTACCAAGTTATTGGAAGATACATTATCATTCATACAATAGAAGGAAAAGAACTTAAAAAGTATTTCAAATAAGGCATGTCAAAGGAGGCAGAAGACGCAAAATTCGTTATGAATTTTGTGCTCTTTTGCTTTTCTGATGAAAAAATTAAAAATCTTGAAAACAATATATTTAAAAAATTCTTAAAATTTTTTAAATATATTCCAGAAAAATATATTTTATGATATATTATAAAAGAATTATAAAAAAATAAGGAGAATTACAATGAATTTTATAAAAAAAATATGGAAACAATTATTGGTAGTAGTGGTGTTATTAATAGTAGTAGCAGTAATATTGATAGTATCACCAAATTTTAAGAAAGATCCTAATGAAGGAAAAATTAACTTCATTATTAATAATAACAACGTAACAGCTAAAATGAAACATGAACTATTTATAGGTGATAATGGTGTGGTTTATGTATCAAAAGACGATATGGCAAACTATTTTGATGGACAAATTTATTATGATAAAGATAATAACACGCTTATAACTACATCTGACACAAAAGTAGCAGTAATATCATTAAATGAAAAATCAATGAAAGTAAATGGTGCAAATGTAAGACTATTGGGAACAGTGATAAAAAAAGACGGAGTTATATATGTACCTATTTCTGAACTTCAAAAAGTATATAATATTGAAGTTGTAAATATAAATAATGCTGTTGTGACAGTGGACTCATTAGATAGAGAACTTACAAAAGCAGATGCTTCAAAAAAGCTTAGTGTAAAATATAATACGAAATTTATTTCAAAAACAGTGGATAAAGTTGAAGCAGGAGAAAAAGTAGTGGTAGTATCTGAAAAGGATGGATTTACTAAAGTTAGAACTGCAAATGGAAAACTTGGTTATGTTAAAACAGATAAATTAACAAATGTAATAAAAGTAAGAGAAAAAATTGAAAGGGAACCTCAAATTAAAGGAAAAATTAATTTGGTATGGGATTATTATTCAGAATATGTATCTGCACCAAATAGAACTGGTACTACTATTACAGGTGTAAATGTGGTATCACCAACCTTCTTTGCTTTAAAAAATTCTGAAAGCTTAAACATAATAGATAAAGCTGAAAAAGGTGGAACAGAATATGTAAAATGGGCTAAAGATAATGGATATAAAGTATGGGCCTTATTTTCTAATGAATCAATGAAAACTGTTACATCTAAGATTTTAAATGATTATTCTCAAAGAGAAAAAATGGTAGAAGAAATTGTTAGATTAGCTTTAAAATATAAAGTGGATGGAATCAATGTAGACTTTGAATATATGAATATGAGTGATAAAGATGTTTTTTCAAGATTTATTATAGAGCTTGCACCACGCCTAAGAGAATATGGAATAGTAACAAGTGTTGATGTAACAGCGCCAGATGGTAGTGAAAATTGGTCATTATGTTATGATAGAGACCTACTTGCAAATGAAGCAGATTATATAATGTTTATGGCGTATGATCAACATGGAATATCTAGTACTAAGGCAGGAACTGTAGCTGGATGTGACTGGGTAGAAGCAAATATTAAGAAATTTATAGGACAAGAAGCGGTAAAAAAAGAAAAAATAATTTTAGGTATGCCACTATATACAAGATTATGGAAAACAGATAATAATGGAAAAGTAACTAGTTCAGTAATTAATATGAATAAAATAGAACAAACTATACCAAAAGATGTTGCAAAAGTATGGGACGAAAATACAAAACAAAACTATGTAGAATATTCAAATGGTAAATATACCTACCAAATGTGGATTGAAGATGAAAAATCTATTAGAGAAAAATTAAACCTAATAAATCAATATGAGTTGGCTGGAGGAGCGTTCTGGGAAAAAGACAGAGAAACACAAGATATTTGGGATATAGCAAAAGAAGTTTTACAAACAAAATAGATAAAATATTTGAAAATGCAAATAAAAAATTTAAAATTACAAAGAAAATATTAAAAAAGTATTGCAATAGCAGTACTTTTTTGATATAATAACAAAGTTAAAAAAATACACACATAAAGTTAGCTTTCGTTTGTGCTTATAAAATGTAAGTGTGCGTAAGTGTTTAAAGTTTTATGGAGGTAGAAAACTAAAGGAGGAATTTAAAATGGCAGTAGTTGCAATGAAACAATTACTTGAAGCAGGTGTACACTTTGGACACCAAACAAGAAGATGGGATCCTAGAATGGCTGAATACATATTCCAAGCTAGAAATGGCATCCACATTATCGATTTACAAAAAACATCAAAGAAAATTGACGAAGCATATGAATTTATGAGAAGTCAAGCAGAGGAAGGAAAAACAGTTCTATTTGTAGGAACTAAAAAACAAGCACAAGAATGCATCAAAGAAGCAGCAGAAAAATGTGGAATGTACTATGTTGATCAAAGATGGTTAGGAGGAATGCTAACAAACTTTGGTACAATAAAAACAAGAATACAAAGATTAAAAGATTTAGAAGCTATGGAAGAAGATGGTACTTTTGAAGTATTACCTAAAAAAGAAGTAATAAATCTTAGAAAAGAAATGGATAAACTACAAGCAAATCTTGGTGGAATCAAAGATATGGAAGAATTACCAGGAATGTTATTTATAGTAGATCCTAAAAAAGAATATAATGCAATCAAAGAAGCTCAAAAATTAAATATTCCAGTTGTAGGAATAGTTGATACAAACTGCAATCCAGAAGTATTAGATTATGCAATCCCTGGAAATGATGATGCTATAAGAGCTGTTAAATTAATAACAGATGTAATGGCAAATGCAGTTATAGAAGGTAAACAAGGTGAAAGCTTTGAACCAGCTGAAGCTACAGAAGAAGTAGCTGAAGAATCAGTAGAAGAAACTACTGAAGAAGTAAATTCAGAAGAATAATAAAAGATTGTAAAGAGTGGGGCTGCTGCTCTACTCTTATTTTTATAAAAATAAAGGAGGAATAAAAATGATTACAGCAAGTATGGTTAGAGATTTAAGAGAAAAAACAGGAGCAGGAATGATG
>JAAVZA010000017.1 GCA_022791395.1 Clostridia bacterium | reverse complement strand
TTAAATGCACTAACAGGAAAAGGTGTACATGTTATTACAGTTAATGATTACCTAGCTAAACGTGATAGCGAATGGATGGGTAAGCTATATAAATTTTTAGGATTGACTGTTGGACTTGCAATTTCTGGAATGGATCCAGATGCAAAAAGAAAAGCATATGCAAGTGATGTTACGTATGGTACAAATAACGAATTTGGTTTTGACTATTTAAGAGACAATATGGTTATTTATAAAGAACAAGCAGTTCAAAGAGAACTAAATTATGCAATTGTGGATGAAATTGATAGTATTTTAATAGACGAAGCACGTACTCCACTTATTATTTCAGGACACGCTAACCAATCTTCAGACCTATATAAAAAAGCGAATGATTTTGTAAGAAGACTAACTCCAAAAGTTATTGTAGAAGAAGATATAAAGAATGAAGAACAACTAGAAGATAATGAAAAATACGATTATATAGTAGACCTTAAAGCAAAATCTGCATCACTTACTGGAAAAGGAATAAAAAAAGCAGAAGAATTTTTTAGAATAGATAATTTTAACGATTTAGATAATTCTGAAATTGTACATCACGTAAACCAAGCATTACGTGCTCATGGTGTTATGAAAAAAGATATAGACTATATGGTAAAAGATGGAGAAGTTTTAATTGTTGATGAATTTACAGGAAGAATTATGTATGGAAGAAGATATAATAATGGATTGCATCAAGCAATAGAAGCAAAAGAAGGTGTTAAAATTGCAGATGAATCAAAAACACTTGCAACAATAACCTTCCAAAACTATTTTAGAATGTATGAAAAATTATCTGGTATGACAGGTACAGCTATGACAGAAGAGGCAGAGTTTAGAGAGATATATAACTTAGATGTTATTTCTATTCCAACAAATAAACCAATGGTTAGAAATGACCAAAATGATGTTATATATAAAAATGAAAATGCAAAATATAGAGCAATAGTAAGAAGTGTAAAAGAAGCAAATGAGAAAGGTCAACCAGTATTAGTTGGTACTGTATCAATTGAGAAATCTGAAAAGTTAAGCAAAATATTAAAACAAGAAGGAATAAAACATAATGTTTTAAATGCAAAATATCACGAACAAGAAGCTGAAATTATAGCACAAGCAGGTAAATATGGTGCAGTTACAATTGCAACAAATATGGCAGGACGTGGTACAGACATTATGCTTGGTGGTAATAGTGAATATTTAGCTCGCCAAGAAATGAGAAAATTAAAATATACAGACGAACAAATAGAAGAAGCAATGGCATTTAATGAGACAGATGACAAAGCTATACTTGATGCAAGAGCTAAATTTAGAGAATTGGTTAAAAAATATGATGAAGAAATAAAAGATGAAAAAGAAAAAGTTATTGCTGCTGGTGGTTTAAAGATTATCGGTACAGAAAGACATGAATCAAGAAGAATTGATAACCAGTTACGTGGACGTAGTGGACGTCAAGGGGATGTTGGTGAATCTAAATTCTACATAGGCCTTGATGATGATTTAATGAAAATATTTGGCGGAGATATGATTACAGGGGTATTTAATACTCTAGGTGCAGATGAAGATATGCCAATTGAATCTAAAATAATTTCAAGCGCAGTAGAAAAAGCTCAAAAGAGAGTAGAAGGTAAAAACTTCAGTATTCGTAAACACGTATTACAATATGATGATGTTATGAATACACAAAGAGAGATAATTTACAAACAAAGAAAACAAGTTCTAAACGGTGAAGATTTAAAAAATAGTATTATTAATATGATAACTAGCGTAGTAGAAGATATTGTTAATCAATATTCTCAAGAAGAAGTGGTAAATTATGAATCCTTAAGAGAAGAAATAAAGAATACATTTGGGCTAGATAATATAGAAGCATTAAAAGATAAGAAATTTGATGAAGGCAAATTACAAGAAGAATTACTTTCAAAGGTACTTGCAAAATATGAGGAAAAAGAAACTGAAATTGGTGAACAAGAGTTAAGAGAACTTGAAAGAGTTGTTATGCTTAAAGTGGTAGACCAAAAATGGATGGATCATATAGATGCAATGGATGAACTAAAAGATGGTATAGGACTTCGTGCGTATGGTCAAAAAGATCCAGTTGTTCAATATAGAATTGAAGGAACAGATATGTTTGATGAAATGATATATTCTATTAAACATGATGTTGTTAAAATATTACTAAATATAAGCAAACAACAAGAAGTAAGAAGAACAGAAGCAGCAAGAATTACAAATATGTCTTTAGATAATATTAATGATGTTGACGGACAAAAAAGAGCACCAGTAACAGTAGTAAAACAAGGACCAACAATAGGAAGAAACGACCCTTGCCCTTGTGGAAGTGGGAAGAAGTATAAGAACTGTTGTGGAAAATAGAATAAAATAAGGGAAAAGTTAAAATTTATAAAATTACAACTGGGTTTAGATTTTAGAAAATGTCTAAAATTGTTTATAATAACATAAGTAAAATAATGATAAGATAGTACTTATAAGTTTTTGTATGATATTTTTGATATGACATATTGTAAACATGAATTAAAAATTGATTTAAAAAGATTATAAGAAATGGAATTTGCTAATAGAGGTTTTGGGTGGAAGATGATATAATAATTATAGGAATTTGTGGTGATAAGAATGAGAAAAAGTTTTGACACCTTTGAATATGTTGATGATTTAGGTAAAGATTTAGTAAGAGATTTTGAGAAAGCTGGCAAAACTACCCATCCACATTCTGTTGGAGAGGGAAGAGAGAAAAGTGCGATAAATAAATTAAAAGATATATTACCAAGTGGTATTGGGATTGGTAGTGGTTTTGTTATCGACTCTTTTGGAAACGTTTCATCACAATGTGATATTATCATTTATGAAAAAGATTTGTGCTTAAAGTTCAATAGTGAAGATGAAAAAAATTGTTATTACAATTGTGAATCTGTAATTGCAGTTGGTGAAGTTAAATCAGATTTGAATAAAAATGATTTAGAAGATAGTATAAATAAATTTAAAAAAATTAGAAATTTAAAAAGGAGATTAGAAAATAATAGAAACTTTCGTAATTATTTATCTAAATTGACTGCTTATGGTGCAGAAATCGAAATATATGATCAAAATCTTAATTCTTTAGACCAAATTTTTACTTTTCTTCTATGTAATTCACTTGTAGTTAATTACAGAAAAATAATAGAAATAATTAAAGAAAACAAAAATATTTATGAATATCCAAATGCTATTGTTTCTATTGAAGGAGTGTATATTGGTTATTCTAATCAAACATATAATGTAATAAGCGCTTTAGACGGAGATTCATTTACATATGGTCAAGTTACTTCACCATTTAGTTTGTTGTTAGATAAATTATTTTTTATTATTGAACATGGTCGTAGTGTTAGATATAATCCGGGAATTTATATATTAAAACCAGAGAGGTATTCTGTGGGGAAAATACCTATCAAAAATATATCTGATGAAAATTAGTTAAATGAGAATTCAACTGTCAAGGAATTCTTGACAGTTTAGAAAAAAGTAAATACAAAGGAGAAAAAATGAAGGAAAGATATAAGTTTATATGTGCTGTTTACCTATTACTAATAAAAGAAAATAAAATACTATTATTAAAACGAGCAAATACTGGTTATGAAGATGGAAACTATAGTTTAGTGGCAGGTCATATGGATGGAAATGAAACAATTAAACAAGCAATGATTAGAGAAGCTAAAGAAGAAGCAGGAATAACAATAGCAGAAGAAGATATAGAAATAGTAACATTTTTGCACAGAAAAACAGCTCCAGAAAGATTAGATTTTTTCTTAAAATGTGATAAATGGAATGGAGAGATTATTAATAAAGAACCATACAAATGTAGTGAACTAAATTGGTACGATATTAATAATTTGCCAAGTAATATAATTCCATGTGTTAAAAAAGCTATAGAAAACTACCAAAATAACATTATGTTTGATAATTTTGGTTGGTAACTAAAGAAGATGTTGGCACTGACAATAAAAAAGGCCAGCATTTTTTCTTGAAGCTTAAATATATTATAATGATATAGTTTGATGGAGGTAAATGTTATGAGAGCCACAGTAATGGAAATTGATTTAAATGCATTTAAATATAATATAAATAGTATAAAACAAAAAATTGGAAATGGTATTGAGATAATGCCAATTATAAAAGCAAATGCTTATGGAACATATATAAATACCAGATTAGATATATTGAAAGAATTTAATATTGTAGCAGTAGCAACAGTAGATGAAGGGGTTTCTATAAGAAAATTAGGTTATACAAAAGATATCTTTATATTAAACCAACCATATGTAACTGAAATAGACGATATAATGGAGAATAATTTGATTGTTGGAATAAGTTCAAATAACTTCTTAAAAACATTAGGAAATGATGGAAGAAAAGTAAAAATTCATATTGAAATAGGAACTGGAATGGGTAGAACAGGTATACGACCAAGTAGGATAGAAGAGTATGTAAAAGAAGTAAGACAGTACAATAACATAATAATAGATGGTATATATACTCACTTATCTTCACCAGATATAGATAAAGAATATACTAATAAACAACTTGCTTCATTTGAAAAAGCAGTAAATTATTGTAAAGAAAATTTAAGCCAAATAAGATATATTCATGCTTCGGCATCAAATGCAATTTTAAACTTTAATGAAGCAAAATATAATTTAATTAGACCAGGAATTATTATTTATGGGTACGAATCTTCAAAAGGAGCCTTAGAAAAGATACATTTAAAACCAGTATGTAAACTAAAATCAAAGATAATACTACTTAAAACTGTAAAAGAAGGTACAAGTATTGGATATGGAAGAAGTTATATAACTAAAAGAGAGACAAAAGTAGCAACAATACCAATAGGATATGCAGATGGATTTAGAAGATGTTTATCAAATGATTGGTATGTGTATATAAATGGAAGTAAATGTCCTATAATAGGTAATATTTGTATGGATAGTTTTATGGCAGATGTGACAGAACTTCAAAAGGTTAATGAAGGTGATGAAGTGATAATATGGGACAATGAAAACATAACAATAGAAGAAATTGCACAAAAATGTGATACTATAAATTACGAAATAATGAGTACCATATCTAGTAGAGTTCCAAGATGCTTTGTTAAGGATTAAATAACAATAATAAAACAATTAATTAGGTGTTAAATTTAATTTTAATGCCTAATTTTAATATATAGTAAAATTAAACATAAAAAAGTATAAAGTAAAGATATTATTTAACTCTTATGATATAATGATGTAAATTTAAAAAGATAAAAAGATAGGGGATATTATGAAATATATTAATTCAAAGAAAATGGATAATATAAAATTAACAAAAGATAATTTTTATATTTTGATAGATTTTGACAGAACCTTAACAAAAGGAAATAGTATAAGTGGATGGAGAGTACTATATTATTCTAATTTATTAGGTGATGACTTTACTAAGAGATATGATGAAATACATGATAAACATAATGAAACATGGGAATATAGGTTTAAAGCGTATCTAGATTTGTTACATGAAAAAAATTTAGATAATGAACTTATAAAAGAAGCAATAAGAAAAGCAAATTTACAACTTCGTGATGGAGCAAAAGAATTTTTAGATAAAATGAAGAAATATAATATACCAGTAATAATAATTTCTTGTAGCTTAAAAAATGTAATTAAAGAATATCTAAAATATAATAATTGCTATTATGATAACATTTCTATATATTCTAATAATTATGCTATAGATGGAAATGGAGAAAATGATATTTACAATGTTACACCTCATAATAAAAATCAAATTACATTTTCAAAAGAATTAAATGATATAATTGCAACAAGAAAATTTACTTTGTTATTTGGAGATATAATAGATGATGCAAATATGGTAACAAAAGATAAATTAGAAAGAACTATAACAGTAGGATTTCTAGATCAAAAAATAGAAGAAAATTTAGACTTGTATAAGTCAACATTTGATATTGTATTAACTGACAATGCTAGTTTTAAAGAAATAGAAAATATAATAAAGTAAAAAATAAAAAGAAGAGGTATCTATGAGTGAAATAATAGAAAATATTAAAGAAGAATTAATAAAAAGGTGCGTTAAATATGATAAAAAGTATAATTATGACTTTTGGAATAACCATATTAAATATGTGGTAAAGAATGCAGTAGAATTAGCTAAAAAATATGAAGCAGATGTTGAAATTGTAGAATTAGGGGCATTATTACATGACATAGCAATTCCATCAGAAATTGGACCCAAAGAAGAACACAATATCTATGGAAAAGAAATTGCAGATGAATTACTCACAAAGTTGAACTATCCAAAAGATAGAAAAGAAAAAGTTAAAGAATGCGTATTAAGACATAGAGGTAGTAAAGAATTACCTAGAAATACAATAGAAGAACAATGTGTAGCTGATGCAGATGTAATTGCACATTTCGATTGCATACCTATGTTATTTCATCTAGTATATAATGAAATGAATTTATCGGTAGAAGACGGAGAAACTTATTTAAAGAAAAAATTAGAACGTGATTATAATAAATTAAGTGATAGAACAAGAAAAATAGTAAAAGATAGATATGAAAATATAATTAATATACTATTTGTTAATAAATAGTTGTTAATCATTAAAACAAAAAATAGGAGTATAATTATGGAATTATGGGAGGTATTAGACGATAAAGGAAATCCAACTGGAGAAATAATGGAAAAATATGATAATACAGTATTTGATAGAGGCTTATATCATCTTGGAACTGATATATGGATAATAAATAGTGAAAATAAAATATTGATTCAAAAAAGATCTAAAAATAAAAAATTAGAGCCTAATGTGTGGGCAATGACTGGTGGCTCTGTTATTATGGGAGAAAATTCTTTAGAAGCCATTGTTAGAGAGACTAAAGAAGAATTGGGTATAAATGTTGATTCAAACAAACTAAAATTAATTACTAAATTTAAAACTGGTAATGTGTGGATTGATACATATCTATTAAAAGATGATTATGAAATCTCTAAAATGAAATTTCAAAAGGAAGAAGTAACAGATGCAAAATGGGCTACCTATAATGAAATTGATGAATTAGTAAATAAAGAAATGTTTATAAAACATAGATGGGAATTTGTAAGTGAAATTTTAAAAAAAGAAATAAATAATAAAAAGGAGAAGGTTTGAAAGTGGTATATAATGATAAATATAAATTTGTAGCAGTTATTAATGAAAAAATAGAAATGGGAAAAGCTCTAAACGCAATAGCACATATGGGATTGGGATTAGTCAATATTGCAGATGAAGCAATGAAGGAAAAAATGTCTTTTATAGATTTTCCTGATAAAGATGAAACTTTGCATAAAAGTATTTCTGGTTTATCTTTAATAGTTTTACGGAGGAAAGAGTAATGAAATAAAGAAAGTTAGAAAAAAATTTGAAGAAGAAGGAATATTATTTGTGGATTTTATAGAAACAATGACAGGAGATACATATAAAGAACAATTAATAAAAACAAAAGATATAAATACAGAAGAACATAATTACTATGGAATACTAGCATTTGGAGAAATAGAAAAAATAAATCCTATTACAAAAAGATTATCGTTATTTAAGTAAGTGAAATAAAGGGAGAGTTAAAATGGAAGAAAAATTTGCCAAGCCAGCAATAGGAGATATAGTAGAAAGAATTATAAATGGAAAAAAGCATATTATAATTCAAGAAAGATGGAAAGAAAATGGAGATGAAACAAATGGACAATATGAATTACCAGCAGGAAAAATAAGAGAATATGAGAATGCTTATGATACTGTCAGAAGAGAAGTATTTGAAGAAACAGGATTAAAAGTTACAAAGATTATAGGAGAAGAAGAAATGGTAGATAGTAAAGATACTAAAACAATAAGCTTTATACCATTTTGTGTAACTCAAAATTTAGAAAATGCTTATTCAATAATATGTAATCACTTTATATGTGAAGCTCAAGGAGAACCAGTATCAGAGACTGATGAGTCAAGAAATATTAGATGGATAGAAATTAAAGAATTAGCTGAATTACTAAAAAATAGTAAGAATAAGTTTTTTGTTATGAATATAAACGCACTAGAGAAATACTTAAAACTAAATAATTTATAATATAAAGTGAAAAGCAATAAACAATATATGAAAGGATAATTATAAATGGTAGATATAATGTTTGCCAATAGAGAAGACTTTGATACTATATTACAAATCAAGCAAAATATTTGGGAAAATATGATAAATAAAGAATGGTATGTAATAGAAGAAATAGATAAGGTATATCTAAATTCACTTATTGAAAATGAGGGAATAATCCTAAAAGCAGTATCAAATGATAAAATAGTCGGATTTTTAACGGTTTCTAGATATCTTATGCCAGATGAAGAACTGGTAAAAATATTAAAAATTTCAAGAGGCTTGAATGAATGTATAGAGATGGATAACGTAGGTGTTGTTGAGGAATATAGAGGACAACATATACAACAAAGAATGATTTTGGAAGCTGAAAAAATATTGTTAAGCAAAGATAAAATAAAATATTCTTATACTACAGTTCATCCTGATAATTTAGCTAGCTTAAAAAGCTTTACAAATTTAGGATATAAAGTAATTAAGAAAACGAAAATGTATAATGGAAAAGACAGAAGTATATTATGCAAAGAATTTATTAGTAATTCTAATATCTAAGTATATAGTTGAAAAATGTCAAATAAAGTGATATACTGTAAACATGGAGTAAGTTGAAAAACATAAAGAGTATGTTTTGTGTAATTGATATCTACAAAAATTTAGAAAATGGAGGTATTAATATGGGATTACTAAAACAATATGTAAGAAGTATTCCAAACTTTCCCAAAGAGGGCATTAACTTTAGGGATATTACAACTATTCTCCAAGAACCGAAGGCTTTTCGTATGGCTATAAATAGTATACGAGACTGCTTAATGGGGCTGGAGTTTGATGTTGTTGTAGCTCCCGAAGCAAGAGGCTTTATTTTGGGAACGCCTATTGCATACAATATGAGTAAACCTTTCGTGCCTGTACGCAAGAAAGGAAAACTTCCTGCAGAAACAATCGAGGAAGAATATGCTCTTGAGTATGGAACGGCAACGATCGAAATCCATAAGGATGCCATAAGTAAAGGCCAAAAGGTTGTTATTATTGACGATCTTCTCGCTACTGGCGGGACTTTACAGGCGATTATCAAACTTGTGGAAAGACTTGGAGGCGAAGTGGTAAAAGTTTGCTGTTTAATTGAATTGCCGGAATTAAATGGCAGAAACAAATTGAAAGATTATGATGTAAGTTCTATCATAACTTTTGACGGCGAGTAACGTTGACCCAAAGTTGCACAGAATGTACTCTTTGAAAGGGGATCTAATCGTAATGATTGGGCCCTTTTTTCATATGTAAAGATTATTTAGAAAAGAAACATTTTTATATAAAAAAACGAGAAAAATAAAGATAGAAGGATTAGAATGAAATTAAAGAACAGAAAACAAAAGAATATATATTTGAAAGAAATATATATAATGTGTTAATATAAAAATGTAATAAAAATAAGTTAATAAATTCCCTGCGTAGTACGACAAGCAAGATATTTTAGAACCTACAAGTTTCGGAATTGGGAGCTGATCTCTAGATACGGCGTGTATGCTTACTCTCTATCATAGAATGTAAGAAACCCAGGAATATTTAGGTAGGCACCCACCTGTATGAGTACAGGTCCGTAAAATCTCTTGATAATGACGGCTAGAGCGGGGCATTTTGTTTTTAAATAGAAAATCAATTAAAAATTAGAAATAATCCTTGAATTAACTCCTTGTAAATATTATAATCTATATATAATATTTACAAGGAGTTAAATAATGAATAAAGAAGTGTTACAAAAAATAAAACAAAAAGCGTTAGAGGAACATATACCTATTATAATGGATGACACATTAGAAACACTAGATAAAATATTAAAGAATATGAATTTAAATAAAGTTTTGGAAATAGGAACTGCAGTACGGATATTCTGCTATATGTTTTACAGAGTTTTTAGATGAAGATGGAATAATAGATACGATAGAACGTGATGAAGAAAGAGTAATACAGGCAAGAGATAATATAAAAAGAGCAGAGGTAGAAGAAAATATTAATATACATTTTGGAGATGCTGTAGATATACTTCCTACTTTTAATGATAAATATGATATGATATTTATTGATGCTGCTAAAGGAAAATATCCATTTTTCTTGGAACAAGCATTAAGATTAATTAATGATAGAGGAATAATTGTAGCTGATAATGTACTTTATAAAGGATATGTTATGAGTGATTATAATAAGCATAAACAAAGAACTGCAGTAAGAAGTTTACGTGAATTTATAAAAGAAATTAAGGAAAATCCACTTCTTGAAACTGAAATTTTAGAAGTAGGAGATGGACTTAGTATAAGTAAAGTAAAAAATAAATAAGAATAAATAAAGGACCTGAAATTAAATTTCAGGTCCTTCTGATGTATATTCTATTCTATCATGTATTTTGTGATATTGTTTATAAAAATCTTCAAGACTAATACCAAAGCTCTTATGTACAGAATAATCCATATCATGAATGTCATATGAATAATTTGGCTTACCTCTTACCATTCTTTTAGAATATGTAATAAAAGTAGGAAGTTTGCTTAAAGAATTTTCATCTATTCTATTAGATTTATATACATCATGTCCAAATGAGGCGCTATATTCAGCAACATTATGCATATGAATGGTTCGTATTTGATTTTCAAAATATATATTATATGGTCTATAATAATAACTTTGATGTAATGATTGGTAACAAGGTAAAAATTCACCTTTTGATCCTTTAAGATTATTTTTACTATATATTCCACATGCTTTCAATCTTTTTAGTATAACATCTAGAGAAAGGTTAGATATAGTATTTTTTAGTCCAGATATAGAGTATTTAGATTTTTTTGGATATTTGACGTAGTCTTTATCTCTATCTTTAAGATGCTCAAAGTCACCATTTTCCTCATAAAATTGTAATAAAGCATCTTGGATATCATAAAGAAGTTTATCTAATGTAAATCTATCACTTTTTACTATTTTTGCACCATTTATAGGAAGATAACTTCCACCTTCAGTTATAACATATATTTTATTATTCATATCAACGATATTATCTGAAGTAATTGTAATATTGTCACCATTAGAAAATTGTATTATATCACCTTCGTTTAATCTGTAAGTTTTCCTATCATCATCTTCTTGACTACCTGTTACGAATTGATAATCTGTTCTATTTTTCTTTTCATTAGTCATGGAAAACGAATCACTAACTCCATATGATACAGAATTTAAAATAATTCTAAATGCAAATGTATCATAAAGTAAACTACGTAAATGAGTACTTGAAACTGATTTGCCATCAATATGTTCTTTTATTATTTTATTAAAATAAGAATATTCACTTTTCAATCTTCCTTCAAAAGTAAAATCTAAATTAGGAAATTTAGTACATAAAAAAGCAAAATCTTTAAGTTTTAATTTTGCCATAAGAGGAAGTAAAACTTTAGAAGCTTTATTATAATCTTCAATATATTTAGCGTAATCTATATTTATTGAAGGGTCAAAGGCATGTATTTGTTTGGCTGATTTTATAAATCTTTCTACACAACTATCTTCTATATATTTAATTGAATCCATAAAAGTCTCCTTATTTTATTATTTATAGAAAGTATAACATAAATACACATAAAAGTCTAGAAAATATCTAGACTTTTACATAAGCACATAATTTTTAAATTAAAGGAGTAGTTATTTAAATTAAATATTTTATACTTGATAAAATAGTATCTATAAGCACTATACCTATAGCAAATCTAATAGAGTAAACTTGAATCCAGTTCGGTATTTTATTTAAAATTTTTTCAACCTTTCTTTCAATAAATGGATGTATATGATTAATAAATATAAGAGCAATAATTCCCCAAGCAAAAGAAAAAAATAAGCTTATTCTTCCATTTAAATTCATAAAATCATTTGCATAGTCCCACCATTTAGCACAAAATAGAGCATCTAAAGCATATCCAACAATATATTCAAAAATCGAAAATACTATACTAGAGTAAAAAAATAGTTTAAGTGAATTGGATTTATATTTTTTTAAACCACTAATTAAAATAATTGCGCCCCAACCATAGATTGGGCAAAGTGGACCAAATAAAAATCCTCTTTTAACAAAATGTCCTAAAGTAGATACTGCATAAAAGGTTTCTAATAACCAACCAATAAAGGCATATATTAGAAAATATAATAATAAGTAATTTATAGGTGTTTGTTTTGTTATAGGTGCTTTTTCTTTTTTATCCATTATAGTATCCCTCCAATAATGTTATAATATCAAAATTGTCTAGAAATGTAAATATGAATAATAAAATTATATATTTACAGCTATTCTAATTATTACTATAATCTAAACATTAGCAATATTTTTAAGAAATTATTAAAAAAGTAGTGCAAAAATCTATTTATATATGATAGAATATGAGAAGTAAAAAATAAACCAAGGAGAGTGTATTAAAAGTGGAAGACATTAAATATAAAAGAGTCTTATTAAAACTAAGTGGAGAGGCATTGGCAGGAGATAGAAAAACAGGAATTGATGCAGAAACAGTAGGAAATATTTGTGACCAAGTAAAAGTGTTATCAGATTTAGGAGTAGAAGTAGGAATCGTTGTTGGAGGTGGAAACTTCTGGAGAGGAAAATATGGACATCAAATGGAAAGAACAACATCAGATTATATGGGTATGCTTGCAACTACAATGAATGGATTAGCTCTTCAAGATGCACTTGAAGCAAGAGGATTAAAAACAAGAGTACAAACAGCAATTGAAATGAGACAAATAGCTGAACCATATATTCGTAGAAAAGCAGTAAAACATTTAGAAAGAGGAAGAGTTGTTATTTTTGCATGTGGAACAGGTAATCCATATTTTTCAACAGATACAGGAGCAGCACTTCGTGCAGCAGAAATAAATGCAGAAGTTATTTTACTTGCAAAAACAATTGATGGTGTATATTCAGCAGATCCAAAAGTAGATCCAAATGCTGTAAAATATGATGAAATTTCATATACAGATATTTTAACAAAAGATTTAAAAGTAATGGACTCAACAGCAACAGCATTGTGTAGAGACAATCAAATTCCATTAATGGTATTTGGAATAGATAAACCAGAGAATATGGTTAAAATAGTAAAAGGCGAAAATATAGGTACAATTGTAAAATAAGAAAGGAAGATTATTATGGATTATACAAGTATTGAAGAAAAAATGGAAAAAACGATTAGTGTTTTTAGTGAAAATTTAGCAGAAGTTAGGGCTGGACGTGCAAATCCTGCAATTTTAAATAAGGTTAAAATTGATTATTATGGAACACCAACACCTATTAATCAAGTAGCTGGAATATCAGTTCCAGAAGCAAGACTTATAGTAATTCAACCATGGGATGCTAGCATATTAAAAGAAATAGAAAGAGCAATTTTAACATCAGACATTGGAATTAACCCAAACAATGATGGTAAAGTAATACGTTTGGCTTTTCCAGAATTAAATGAAGAAAGAAGAAAAGAATTAGTAAAAGATATTAGAAAAACAGCAGAAGAAGCTAAAGTTGCAGTAAGAAGTATAAGAAGAGATGGAATTGATGAATTCAAGAAAAAACAAAAAGATGCTGAAATTACAGAAGATGATTTACATACAGCAGAAGAACAAATACAAAAAATAACAGATAAAAAAATAGAAGAAATAGATGCTATTTTATCAAACAAAGAAAAAGAAATTATGAGTATTTAAGGAGAATAAATGACTTTACAAGATATTGATATAAACAGGTTACCTCAGCATATTGCTATAATTATGGATGGAAACAGAACTTGGGCAAGAGAAAAAGGACTAGATCCAAAACTTGGGCATAAAGAAGGGGCAAAAACATTAGAAAAAATTGTCAGATATGCAAATAAAATAGGAATAAAATATCTTACAGTATATGCATTTTCAACTGAAAATTGGAATAGAACTAAAGAGGAGGTAGGAGCATTAATGCTCCTTCTTGGAAATTATTTAGACGATTTTTCAAAAAGAGCAGATACAGAAAATGTAAAAATACAAGTTCTTGGTGATGTTTCTACATTATCTTCAAATTTACAAAATAGCATAAATAAGGCAATTGAAAGAACAAAAAATAATACAGGAGTAGTATTTAATGTAGCTTTTAATTATGGAGGAAGAGCAGAACTTGTTATGGCAACAAAGAAAATAGCAAAATTAATACAAAATAAAGAAATGTCTATGGAAGATATTACAGAAGAAACAATAACAAATAATTTATATACAAGTGGTCAACCTGATCCGGAATTATTAATAAGAACAAGTGGGCAAATAAGAACTAGCGGATTCTTACCATGGCAAACAATATATTCTGAATTTGTTTTTGTAAAAAAGAATTGGCCAGATTTTACAGAAGAAGATTTATTAGAAACAATAAAAGAATATCAAACAAGAACAATTAAGAAGGGGAAATAAAAGAGCTTTAAATAAAATATTATTTATAAAGAAGTGAAAGGTAGGAACTATGGATATAAAAAGAATAACCTCAGCACTACTTGGATTTCCATTAGTAGTAATAATATTAGTTTTTGGAAATAAATATGTTGTAGATGTTGCATGCGCAATAGTTGCAGCAATGAGCCTTCATGAATATTTTAATGCCTTTAAAGAAAAGGCAAATCCGGTAATATGGATGGGATATGTTGCATCAGCACTAATTGCATTTATACATGTAATTCCATTGGAACATGCAATAACAATTGTTAGTATCTTAATACCATCTGCTATTGCAATATTATTTTTACAAGTAATATTAACGAATATGAAAACTAATATAAAAGATATAGCAATAACATTTTTTGGAATTTGCTATATATCTTTATTTCTAATGTTTATTCCACTAATTAATGGATTTACAAATGGAAAAATGCTAGTATGGTACATATTTGCATGTGCTTGGGGTACAGATATATTTGCATATATAGTAGGAAAAAGAATTGGAAAACATAAATTTAGCAAAATTAGTCCCAATAAAAGTATAGAAGGTTGTCTTGGTGGTATAATAGGAGCAATTTTAATAGCATCATTATTTACATATATATTTAACACATTTTTTGAAATGCAATTTTCATATGGATATACAATTCTAATTTCAATAATATTAAGTATTGTAGGACAAATGGGAGATTTTGCAGCATCTAGTATAAAAAGATATGTAGGAATAAAAGATTTTAGTAATTTGATACCAGGACACGGTGGAATGTTAGATAGAATAGATAGTGTTATATTTATAGCGCCATTTGCATATATGCTTTTAAGATTATTATAGGAGGAAGAGACTTGATAAGTTTTTTAATAACAGCTTTAAAAGTAATATTTTTATTAGGTTTTTTGATTTTTATACATGAAGGTGGTCACTTTATAGTTGCGAAGCTTTGCAAAGTAAAGGTTAATGAGTTTGCAATAGGATTTGGACCAACTATATGGAAAAGTAAAAATACAGAAACTAAATATGCACTTAGATTAATTCCTCTAGGTGGATTTGTAAGTATGGAGGGTGAAGAAGAACGTTCTGAGGCAGAAGGTTCTTTTAGTAAAACCAGTATTCCAAAAAGAATTGCAATTGTAATTGCAGGACGGAATGGTTAATATTATATTTGGACTGTTAGTATATTTTATTCTTGTTGCAAGCACAGGAAATTATGTGTCACAAGAAATTGAAATAGTGGATGATAGATATGGAGCATCTATTGCTGGAATAGAAGCAGGAGACGAAATTATTAAAATTAATAATAAAAGAATAAGAAACAAAAGCGATATTGAAGAAATTTTACAAAGTTCTGATGGAAATGAAATAGAGGTTACAATAAAAAGAAATAATGAATTAATGGAAGTAAAGGTTTTACCTACAGTAGTAAAGGGAAGAGATACAGGAATTTACTTGGGCGCCTCAGGAGAGGAAATTACAACAAAAATTGTAGCAATTTATCCAGGAAGTCCAGCTGAAATAGAGGGAATACAAGTAAATGACGTTATATTAAAGATAAATGGAAAAGATGTAGAAGGTAATCCATATAAAGTAGTAGAATATATAAAAGAAAACGAAGAAGAAACTTGTGTATTTACAATTAAAAGAAAAGATGAGATAAAAGAAATAAGCGTAACTCCAAATATCACATATACTTATTTATTAGGTGTACAATTTAAAAAAGCAGAAAATAATTTTATAAATAATGTTTACTATGGATTTTGGGATACAGTAGATTTTTCAGTATCAATTATAGACAACTTAAAAATGATGTTTACAGGAAAAGTTAATGCAAATCAACTTATGGGACCAATTGGAATATCTGGAATTGTTGCAGATACAAAAGGAATTAGTGATTTTATTTATATACTTGCACTGATTTCATTATCACTTGGAGTAACTAATCTTTTACCATTTCCACCACTTGATGGAGGAAAAGTAGTAATATATATAATAGAAGCAATAAGAAGAAAACCAATGAAAGAGAAAACAGAAGTTACAATTCAAATGCTAGGATTTGCAATTCTTATTGGATTATCTATATTTGTTACTTATAATGATATATTGAGAATATTTTAAATTAAATTCCAGTTTTACAAAAACTGGAATTTAATTTAAAAGAAAGCATTGCATAAAAAGACAAAATATGTTACATTATAAAAGAAAGGTTGGTGATGAAGTATGATAAATACAAAAACATTAAAATTAAGCAAAATATTTAAATTCAAAGAATATTTGCAGGAAAAATCAAGAAGAGACATTGAATATAAAGAATATGTAAAACAATCAATTAAACAAGCAGAAGAAGATTTAAAAAATGGAAGATATTATACATTAGAAGAAATAAAGATTGAACTACAAAATGATTTAGAAGAATATGCGATGATGAAACGTGAATAAAAATATTATTTTTTCAGAAAAATTCAGAAATTCAATGAAAAAAATTCGTAAAAGTAATTTTTATCTTCAAAAGGATTTTCAAGATTTAGTATTAAGTAAAATTGAAAACCTTACCATTTTTCCAAAAATGTACCCGAGATTTGAAAATAAAGAATATAGAAAAATTCCAATGAAAAATTATATTATTATATATGCCATAGAAAAAGTATAGTTAAAATATTAGATATAATTCCAACAAAAACAAAAAAATCAAATGACATACATAAACTAAAATCCAAATTTTTTAATAATCAAGATTAATTTATAAATCTTTTAAAAATCCAAATAAATTTAGAAAAATTAAATATTTATTGTTTTAAAATTAGACATATTATGATAAAATAACCTTTGTAAAAAGGGAGGCTTATTTTGATGCAAGAAGAATTAAAAACAGTAAAAGAAATATTTAGCGATTACAAAGCAGAAGCAACTATTAATAATTGTAAAATACAAAAAATAAGTTTATTTAAAAAAACAAATAAGCTAGAGCTTGATTTAAGATGTTGTGAATATATAAAAATAAAAGAATTGTTGGACTTTGAAAATTATTTAAAGTCTAGATTTAGCATAGAAAATATTGAAATAGATACATTATATGAAGAGAATGTAGAACTTCCAAACATTGAAGGGATGTGGAAAGACATTGTAGAATATATGTCTTTAAAATATCCATTAACAAAAGTACTATTGGAAAAAAGTAAAGTACAAGTGCAAGATAATCTAGTAACAGTAACAGTTTTTGTAAATGGAGTAGACTTTTTATGTGCAAGAGGATTTGATAAAACTTTAGAAGCTATATTAAAGAGCTTATATGGAAAAACTTACAAAGTCAGATACATAGAAGATATTAATGAAGATGAAATACATAAAATAGAACAAAAGTCTAAGATGACAGAAAAGTATGAAATAGAAAAAGCGATTAGTGAAGCTCAAAGCATAATGGAAGAAAAAGAAGAAAATATAGAAAATATTGATGAAAATGTGAATGAAGGGACTATGTCTGTTCCAGAAGAAACACAAATTCCACAAGAAGAACCAGAAGAGGAAAAAACACCAGTAATTTTGGGAAGAAATGGGAATATTAAAGATACCTTGGTAAATGTTAGTGATATATCAATTGATAGTGGAAAAGTAGCATTAGAAGGAGAAATCATTAATACAGATTCAAGAGAATTAAAAAGTGGAAAATTCCTTGTAATGTTTGATTTATATGATGGAACAAGTACTATAACATGTAAAGCTTTTGTTGAAGCAGAAAAAGCAAAAAGTGTTATAGCAAGACTAGGGGAAGCAAAAGCTGTAAAAATTTCAGGAACAGCACAATTTGATCCATTTGCTAAAGAAATAGGAGTTATTTCAAATGTAATTGTAGAAGTTCCAGCTAAGAAAAAACAAGAAAGAATGGATTATGCTGAAACCAAAAGAGTAGAATTACATATGCATACACAAATGAGCCAAATGGATGGTATGACATCTGCAACAGACCTTATAAAAAGAGCAATGAAGTGGGGCTGGAAATCTATTGCAATTACAGACCATGGTGTTGTACAAGCTTTTCCGGAAGCTCATAAATTATTAGGTAGAAATAATCCAGATATGAAAGTAATATATGGGGTAGAAGCATATCTTGTTCCAGATAAAACTCCAGGTGTAAGTTTTCCTAGAAAACAAGATATAGATACTGAATATTGTGTATTAGATATAGAAACAACAGGGTTATCCTTTAGAACAGAGAAAATAACAGAACTTGGTGCAGTTATTTATAGAAATGGAGAAATAATAGATGAATTTGAATGTTTTGTAAATCCTGAAAAACCAATACCAGCTGAAGTAGTTGAAGTTACACATATTACTGATGATATGGTAAAGGATGCTGAAACTATAGAAACAATACTTCCTAAGTTTTTGGAATTTATAGGAAATAGAGTTATAGTTGCACATAATGCAGACTTTGATGTCGGATTTATAAAATATAATGCAGAAAAACTTGGTATAAAGTTAGAGAATACATATATAGATACTTTAAGACTTGCAAAAGATTTATTTCCTGATTATAAAAAATATAAATTAGGAATTATTGCAGAAAAACTTGGTATAAAAGTAGAGGTTGCACACCGTGCTTTAGATGATGTTATTACCTTGGTTAAGGTGTTTAAAGTAATGCTTGATAGGTTAAAAGAAAAAGGAGCAAAGACTGTAAATGATATAGATAAACTAGAAGAAGGAAAAGCTGATTTTAAAAAACTACCTAGTTATCATGCAATTATCTTAGCAAAAAACTATGTTGGATTAAAGAATTTATATAAATTAGTATCTTTTTCACATATAGACTACTTTTATAAAAAACCAAGAATTCTAAAATCCTTATACAAAAAATATTCAGAAGGCTTAATACTAGGTAGTGCTTGCGAGGCAGGAGAACTATATAGAGCAATTGTAGCTGGAAAATCGGATGAAGAAGTAGAACAAATTGCAAAAGATTATGATTATTTAGAAATTCAACCAAATGGAAATAATATGTTTATGGTACGTAATGGAACAGTTCCAGATGTAGAAGCTTTGCAAGATATTAATAGAAAAATCGTAAAATTAGGTGAAAAATTAGAAAAACTTGTGGTAGCAACTTGTGATGTTCATTTTATGGATCCACAAGATGAAATATATAGAAGAATTTTAATGGCTGGACAGGGCTATGATGATGCAGATGAACAAGCACCACTTTATTTAAGAACTACTAATGAAATGATAGAAGAATTTAAATATTTAGGATTAGATAAAGCATATGAGTTAGTAGTAACAAATACTAATAAGATTGCTGATATGTGTGAACCAATTAGTCCTATATCAGATGAAAAGTGTCCTCCTCATATTGATGGGTGTGAACAAGAAATTGAAGATATTGCTATGTCAAAAGCAAAAGAATTATATGGTGATCCATTACCTCAAATTGTAAAAGAAAGACTAGATAAAGAGTTACAATCAATTATAAAAAATGGGTTTTCTGTAATGTATATTATAGCTCAAAAACTAGTGTGGAAATCAAATGCAGATGGATATATAGTAGGTTCACGTGGATCTGTACGGTTCATCCTTTGTGGCAAATATGACAGGTATAACAGAAGTAAATTCACTACCAGCGCATTATAGATGTCCAAACTGTAAATATTCAGATTTTACAGATTATGGCTATAAAAATGGATTTGACTTACCAGATAAAGATTGTCCTAAGTGCGGACACAAATTAGATAAAGATGGAATGGATATACCTTTTGAAACTTTCCTTGGCTTTAATGGAGATAAAGAGCCAGATATAGACTTAAACTTTTCAGGAGAGTATCAAGCAAAAGCACATAAATATACAGAGGTAATATTTGGAAAAGGAACTACCTTTAAAGCAGGTACAATAGGTACTGTCGCAGATAAAACTGCATTTGGATATGTTAAAAAGTATTATGAAGAAAGAGGAATACCAATTAATAATGCAGAAGCAATAAGACTTGCAAAAGGTTGCACTGGTATAAAAAGAACAACAGGTCAACATCCAGGGGGAATTATAGTAGTACCTAAGGGTAGAGAAATTTACGAATTTTGTCCAATACAACATCCAGCAGATGATTCAACATCAGATATTGTTACAACACATTTTGATTATCACTCAATAGACCAAAACTTATTAAAACTTGATATACTAGGACACGATGATCCTACAGTAATAAGGATGTTACAAGATATTACTGGAATAGATCCAACTAAAATTCCTCTTGACGATAAAGAAACAATGTCTATATTTTCTGGAACAAGTGCATTAGGTGTAACACCTGAACAAATACATTCAGAAGTAGGAAGTTTTGGTGTTCCAGAATTTGGAACAAAATTTGTAAGAGGAATGTTGCTTGATACAAAACCAAAAACCTTTGACGAATTAATACGTATTTCAGGATTATCGCACGGTACAGATGTATGGCTTGGTAATGCTCAAAGCTTAATAGAGGCAGGTACAGTAACCCTAGACCAAGCAATTTGTTGTAGAGACGATATAATGATATATTTAATAAAAAAAGGATTAGAGCCAAACCCAGCCTTTAAAATAATGGAAACAGTGCGTAAAGGTAAAGCTTTAAAAGATCCTGCAAAATGGGCAGAATATGTTAAAATGATGAAAGAACATGATGTTCCAGATTGGTATATAAAATCTTGTGAAAAAATTAAATACATGTTTCCTAAAGCACATGCCGCAGCATATGTAACAAATGCCTTTAGAATAGCTTGGTTTAAAGTACATAAACCACTTGCTTATTATGCAGCATATTTTTCAATACGTGCAAAAGCTTTTGATAGTGAGGTTATGATTCATGGAAAAGAAAAAGTAAAAAATAAGATGAAAGAGATTGAACTTATGGGAAATACTGCAACTGCTAAGGATAAAGATATGTATGATGACCTAGAAATAGTGCTTGAGATGTATGAAAGAGGTTTTAAATTTTTACCAATCGATTTGTATGAATCAGATTCTAAGAAATTTTTAGTGCAAGCTGAAGCAATACGTCCTCCATTAAATAGTATACCGGGACTTGGTGGAGTTGCAGCAGAAAGTATTATAGAAGCAAGAAGAGAGGGTAAGTTTATGTCTATAGATGACTTAAAAATTCGTTCAAAAGCAGGTAAATCAGTAATAGAAATGCTTACAAATGCGGGATGTTTACAAGGAATGAGCCAAAGTAATCAAATGAGTTTGTTTGGGTAAAAAAGGATTAAATTTACTTTTTTAGTGCAAATCGAAATAAAGCCTTGACAAATAATATAAGTAAATATAGAATGAAGATATGAATTTACTTTTTAGGTATAGCTAATAGAAAAAATGATTATACTTTTAATAAAATAAAAAAAGGAGAGAACAAAAGAAAATGAAAAAACTAAAACAAAACAAAGGTATAACTCTTATAGCACTAATAGTAACAATAATAATATTATTAATTCTAGCAGGAGTAACAATAAATATATTAATAGGAGATAATGGATTATTTAACACTGCAAAAATAGCAGGAGAAAGTTATGAGGAAGCAGGAGCAAGAGAAAAACTTGAGGCAGTACTTGTGGAATTACAAGCAGATAAAATAACAAAGCTAGAATATAACGAAAAAGATTATATAGACAATAAATTAAAAGAAAACAATATGCAAGTAGATGGAGACATAGCAATAGTAGATGGATGGCAATTTGAACTAGATAGAAGCGTTCCACAAATTGGACAAAGTTTAGGTAAAGAGACAGAAATTGAAAGAATTACAAGAGGAAAAGCTAAATTTGTATATGATGCTGAAACTCAAAATGTAGCCAAAGTAGAAGTTACAATAGAGATTGATGAAAGTGTAAGCAGTAAATATACTGTTCAATATAATATGGTGGAAAATAGTGATGGAAGCGAACATTGGGTAGATTATGTTATAGGAAATAAAATAGATATAACAAAAAACATAACAATATATGGAAGAATAATAAATAAGGAAACAGGAGAAATTGGATATAAATTTTCAAGTAAAATAACCAACATAGATATGCTACCACCGCAATCAGTAGAAATAACATTTGATAAAGAATCAGCAGATATTAATACAACAATACAAGCAACAGTAACTCAAAGTGACTTAGAAAGTGGAATTGATATAGAAAATTGTAAATATATAGTAAATAATAGTAAAGATGAAATAGGAAAAGATAAAACTGATTGGGATTCTGCAACTAGTTTTACAGATGCTACACAAATTATAGATATAACAAAATCAGTAGTTGGAAAGTATTATGTACATGTGTTAAGTGTAGATAATGCTGGAAATAAGATAGAAAAGGTATCAACAATGATTAGATTTAAAGGTACTGTAAGTGTTTGGAGTGGTGATCTGCGACCTTCCTCTGGAAATGGTGGATTTTGGATATATTCATCTGCTAATAATAGTAATAGCGGATATTATCTTAAAGTTAGCGGATATGGAAATAGTGAGGGACGTGCTATCTCTAAAAATAAGGTGAATGTAAGTGATTTTGATACTATAACTTGTTATACTGGTTTTATGTGTGGTGATGATCCGTCAATGGTAAGAGTATCTTTTGAGTTGTGTACAAATTCTAATGGAACAGGTATTGTTAAAAGTGTTAATTTTACAAATTTACCAACAACATCACAACTTAGGTATCTATCTGTTAATATGCCAGTAAATGGAATTGATGGTTCTTATTATTTATGTATTAGATTGACACGTTTAAGAAAACAAAATGCATGGCCTGATGCTTCTGTGGGAGGACCAAATAGCTATATAAATGCAAAATAACATGTAATGAAATTATTACAAAAGAACAAAGTTATCGTTTTATGCTTTGTTCTTTTGTATTTTATAATACGATTTTAGTATAGAGTTTATTTAGATGACATTGACATAAATTGAAATATGATATATACTTCTATAAGAAATGAACAATAAAGTATTATCAGGAGGAAAAATGTTATGAAAGATGAGAGTAAAATTCTAAGAAATATGGCTATTATGTTTGTAGTGACAGCCGATATATCTAAGTTGTTTTTGCGGAGAAAATTAGAACAGTGGATATGCGATGCTTTACTTGCTGCAACATTCTATATGATTGGAGCAGTTTTACAAGACTGTGCTTTTTCTAAAGTAAAAATAATAGATATATATACTAGAAGAGAAATAAAAGGTAAAATGTCAGCTAAAGACTTTCTTATAAGGATTATAACCGCAATAATATGTGGCTGTGTATATGCCTTTGTAGAAGGAGTACTAATGAATGAACTTTGGTTGTTTCGATCTTTCACAGCAACCATAGCTAGTTTTCTAGGATTAATTTTATAGAAAATAAAGCTAAAAAAGGAGGAGAAGATAAATCTCCTCCTAAATTAATAGAAAGGGAGAATTTTAAATGAATTTCCAAGATATTTTTTCAATACAAAATATTATAATATATTTAGTAGTTATTAATTTAATAGCCTTCTTATCTATGTTTATAGATAAGAAGAAAGCAAAATGGGGAAGATGGAGAATTCCAGAAAATACTTTATTTTTGTATGCGATTTTTGGTGGTACAATTGGAAGTATTGCAGGAATGTATACTTTTAGACATAAGACTAAGAAACCAAAATTTTATGTAGGTATGCCAGCTTTGTTAGTTTTACAAATATTAGCTGTTGTAGCTTTTATGATATAAGGTCAAAAAAGAATTTATGGTTAGCATAAATTCTTTTTTTGACTTTTACTAAAACTATGTACACATAATTTTTAGAAAAAAATGTAAATAATTTTATAAGAAAATTCACTACTAGACAATGTGAATAAAATGTGTCCAAAAAGTGGCTTGAAATAGTTATTCACAGAGTTATCCACATTATCCACATTAACTATTTTTAGACAAAAAAATAATAATGTAAACAAAACTGTAAACATAACACAATGATTTTGACATAAAATTGAAGAAATAATGTAACAAAAATGAAACAAATCGCAAAATGAGTAATATTATCGTAAAAAAGTAATAAAAATGCAAAAAATAAAAGATTTTTATGAAATTAGATTAACAAAAATGATACTGACTTAATAATATATATAAATGTATATATTTAATTTTTGTATAACAAAAGGAAGGATAATTATGGAATTAAATACATTAAAAAAAGGATTAAAAAAGGTTTTAAAAATAAATTTTTTTAGAGGAGATAACCTAATCACATATATTGAAGCAAAAGAATTATTAAAAGACACTCCTAATGGAGTTTTGCTTGATGTAAGAAGTTTTCAAGAATATAATGAGTATCATTTGAATGGGGCAGTTTGTATACCATATTATGAATTAGAAAATAAAATTTCTAGAATAATTGAAGATAAAGGACAGCTTATTATTGTGTATTGTCAAAGTGGAGGAAGAAGTAAAAAAGCTTTAAGTATTTTAAAGAAAAAAGGTTATATTAATTTATATGGCTTAGATGGGGGAATAGATAATATATAGAAAAAAATTTAAAAATCTCTTGTAAAACTTTTAATTATTGATATAATAAGAATATCGGTTAAAAAGTTATAAAAAGGAGATGTAAAACTTATGGTTAAAAAAGTAGCAATTTTAACAAATGGTGGAGATGCACCGGGTTTGAATGCAGTTATTCGTGCTATTGTTAAAACAGCAGAAACAAATGGAATTGAATGCTATGGTTATATTGAAGGATACAAAGGATTATTAAATAATAATTATGTGAGATTAGAATCAAAAGGAAATGCGTCAGGACTTCTTCATCGTGGAGGAACAGTAATTGGAACTTCTAACAATACAAATGTATTTAATTTAAAGGTAGAAGAAAATGGACAAACAGTTTATAAAGATATGTCTGAAAAATGTATTGAAAATATTAAAGAAGCAGGATTTGATTGTATTTTTACATTAGGTGGAGATGGAACCCAAAAATCTGCAAGAGATTTTTCTACAAGAGGAGTAAATGTTATAGGTGTTCCTAAAACAATAGATAATGATGTTGCAGATACTGATATAACATTTGGATATAATACTGCTGTATCAGTAGCAACAGAAGCACTTGATCGTTTACACACAACTGCTGAATCTCATCATAGAATTATGGTGTTAGAAGTAATGGGAAGATATGCTGGATGGATAGCATTAGAATCTGCCATTGCAGGTGGAGCAGATGTTGCACTTATTCCAGAGATTCCATATGATATTAATAAAGTTGCAGAAAAAATAAATAAAAGAAGAGCTGATGGAAAAGATTTTAGTATTGTAGTAGTTTCAGAAGGTGCAAAACCAATGGATGGGGAAATAGTTGTAAAGAAAAAGCTAGATGATGGCAAAGGTCTTGACAATATCCGTTTAGGAGGTATTGGAGAAAAAGTGGCCTCTGATTTAGAAGAAATAACAGGATTAACAGCTAGAAATACAGTTTTAGGATATGTACAAAGAGGTGGAACTCCAACTTCATATGATCGTGTTTTATCAAGTAAATATGGTGTGGCAGCAATGAGACTTGCTATGGAAGGCACATTTAATGTTTTAGTAAATTATCGTGATGGTAAAATGGGACATGTATCTTTAGAAGAAGTAGTTGGAAACAATAAAGAAATAGGAGCTGCTTCTGGAAATACAAAAGAAAGTAATATTAGAAAAATTAAGATGGATGATGATTTAATTAAAACTGCAAGAAGTCTTGGAATATCTTTAGGAGATTAAAATCTTATAATATTTGGTTTATTATAAACATATAATAAAATATAAAAATAAAAGGAGAATAAATTATGGAAGAAAATAAAAATCAAGAGCAAACAATTAATACAGAAGAATTAAAAAAAGAGACAGCAGAAGCAGTTAATCAAGTAAAAGATACTATTAAAAATGTTGATATTAAAAATGATGCAAAAGAAGCAACAGGTTTTGTTAAATCAATGTTTAAAGATCCCTTTGCAACAATTAAAAATATTGCAGATGATAGTACAAACAAAACCTTTAAAATGGCTATAATTTTTGTAGCAATATGGATGATAGCAGAATTTTTAGGAGCAATAATACCAGTTGTAACAAGTAGATATTGGACTGGAAGTTTAGCAGTAGAAAGAATATTTAGAATAATAAAATATACAATAGCCCCAGTGCTAAGCATATTAGTATTATCAGGAATTGTATATTTTACAAATAAAGAAAACAAAAAATCTATGATTACTACTATTACATCTATCTCTATTGCAAAAATACCAGTAATACTTGCTTCTGTTGTAAGTTTAATTACATTAATAAGTAGTAATGCTTCACCTGTAACAAGTAGATTTTCAGGTTTTTGCTCAGTTGTAAGCATAATACTTGTATATTTTTCTACTAAAGCATTATGTGGAGAAGAACAAAATTCTAAATTTATTAAGAAATTTGTTATAATATACGCTATTTATTATGTTGTTTCATTAATTGCATACTATTTAGGATTATATATTTAATAGCTATAAATAATTTATTAAAAAAGAGTACAAAAACACTTTAGTTTTTGTACTTTTTTTGATATAATGTAAAAATAGTTTATGAAAATTAGATAAAGGGTGAAATAAATGAAAGATTTTAAACAAGAAATAGCAAGTATTATAAGTAAAGTAATAGGAATTAAAGAGGAAGAATTAATTACATATGTTGAAATTCCAAAGGATGTTAATATGGGAGATTATGCGTTTCCATGTTTTAGACTTGCAAAAGAATTAAAAAAAGCTCCAAACATTATTGCTGAAGAAATAAAAGAAAAAATAGATATTACAGGAACAGATATAGAAAAAGTAGAAATTGCAGGGGGATATTTAAACTTTACTATTTCAAAGTTAGAACTTGCAAAAGTGACTTTAGAAGAAATAGATAATAAAAAAGAGGCATATGGAAAATCAGATTTAGGGAATGGCAAAACTGTAATTGTAGAATACTCTTCTCCTAATATTGCGAAACCTTTTCATATAGGTCATTTAAGAACCACTTTAATTGGAAGAGCTTTATACAATATGTACAAATATTTAGGTTATAATACAATAGGTATAAACCATTTAGGTGATTATGGAACGCAGTTTGGAAAAATGATTGAGGGATATAAGAGATGGGGACAAGAATATAATATAGAAGAAAACCCTATAGAAGAATTAACAAAAATATATGTAAGAATAAATGCTCTTTGTAAGGAAGATGAAGAAGTATTAGAAATTTGTAGAAATAACTTTAAAAAGTTAGAAGAAGGAGATAAATATTGTGTAGAGCTTTGGAATAAATTTAGAGAAGTTAGCTTGAAAGAATTTTATAGAATATATGATTTGTTAGATATAAAATTTGATTCTTTAAATGGAGAAGCGTTCTATCAAGATAAAACAGATGAAGTAATAAACATATTAGAAAAAACAGGAAAGTTAGTAGAGTCTGAAGGAGCAAAAATAATAGATTTAGAAGAACAAAAAATGCCTCCATGCATAGTGTGTAAATCAAATGGATCTACAATATATGCAACACGTGATCTTGCAGCAATATTATATAGGGCAAGAACTTATGATTTCGATAAATGTTTATACGTAGTTGCGTATGAACAAAATTTACATTTTAAACAAGTATTTGAAGTAGCAAAATTATTAGGAATAAGTGAAAAATGCCAAAAGGGATTAGAACACGTTTCTTATGGAATGGTACACTTAAAAGAAGGAAAGATGTCTACAAGAGAAGGGAATGTAATAAAAGTAGAGGATTTATTAAAAGAATCAATTTCAAGAGTTAAAGAAATAATAGAAGAGAAAAATCCAGATTTTACAGAAGAAGAAAAACAAGATATAGCAAAAAAAGTAGGAATTGGAGCTGTAATTTTTAATGACTTATCTGGAGCAAGAATAAAAGATGAAATATTTGATTGGGATATAATGTTAAACTTTAATGGAGAAACAGGACCATATATTCAATATACATATGTACGTACAAACAGTGTACTTAAAAAAGCACAAGAAATACCTAATATAGAAAATGTGGATTTTAGTAAACTTTTGGGTAAAGAAGAGCAAAATGTACTAAAACTTATATATTCATTTACAAATATAATAGAACAAGCTAGCATAAAAAATGAACCATCAATACTTGCAAGATATTTAATAGATTTATCAAAAGCTTTTAGTAGTTTCTATAATGAAAGTAAAATAATTGTAGAAGATAAAGTAACTAAAGATGCACGTATTTATTTAACCTATGCCACAAATCTAGTATTAAAAAGTGGAGCTCGGATTATTAGGAATAAGTATGCCTGAAAAAATGTAAGGAGGATTTCTTATGGAAATATTGTTTTTTGAACCTGTATATAAAGATTATATTTGGGGTGGAACAAGATTAAAAGAATACTTTAATAAAGATATACAAACACCTACTTCTGCTGAAAGTTGGGAAATATCTACAAATGAAGCAGGATTAAGTAAAATTGCGAATGGTGCCATGAAAGGAGATACTCTTAAAAAGTTATTTGATAATAGAGATTTAAGAGCAGAAGTGTTTGGAACTAAAACAAAAGAAATGGAAAAATTTCCTTTGTTAATCAAATACATTGATGCAAATTCTAATCTTTCTGTACAAGTTCATCCTAATGATGAATATGCGAAAAAGAATGAAAATGATAGCGGTAAAACAGAAATGTGGTATATTATTGATTGCGCAAAAGATGCTAAAATTATATGTGGTATGAAAGAAAATGTGACCAATAAAGATGTTGATACTATTATAAGAAATGGAAAGATAAAAGAAAATCTTAATTATATAAACATACAAAAAGGAGATGCAATTTATATACCATCAGGAACAATTCACGCTATATTAGGAGATACATTAATTTGTGAAATACAACAAAATAGTAACTTAACATATCGTGTATATGATTGGGATAGAGTAGGTAATGATGGAAAACCAAGAGAGTTACATATAGAAAAAGCAATTGATGTTATTGATGTAGAAACAAAGCCAAGAATTGTTCATACTATTGGCGAAGAAAATAAGATGATAGTAGAGAATGAGTTTTTTAAAGTAGAAAGAATAGTAGTGGATAAAGAATATAGGGATAAATCTAATGAAGAAACCTTTTATGCTATGAATATACTAGAAGGAAGTGGAAAAATAGAAGCAAATAATAAGGAATACGACTTAAGTAAAGGTGATAGTATTCTAATTCCAGCAAATATTGGTAAATATGTAATAAGAGGAAGAATGCAACTATTAAAATCATATATTGGTTAAAACATACTAAATAAACAATTATAGAAGAAATGATAAAGGAGCGAAAAAAATGAAAACTTTTGGAAAAATAATTTTAATTATATTATTAATACTAATAGTTTTGTTGGGAATAGGAGCGGGAATTGGAATTTGGTATGTAAATGATAAGTTGAGTAAATTAAATTATGTAGAAATATCAAATGAAGATATAGAAGTAACAGAAGGAATTGAAGAAAAAATGAATGGCTATCGAACAATAGCTATATTTGGAGTAGATAGTAGAAATAACGAATTGGTAAAGGGAACAAGAAGCGACTGTATAATACTTGCAATTATTAATGAAAAAACTAAAGAAGTGAAATTAACATCAGTATATAGGGATACATATTTGGAATTAACAGGACGAAGTTTAGATAAGATAACACATGCATATGCATATGGAGGAGCTGCTCTTGCAATTAGTTCATTAAATACAAATTTAGACTTGAATATAAAAGAGTTTGTTACAGTAAATTTTGAATCTGTTGTAGATATAGTAGATGCGGTTGGCGGAGTAAATGTAAATATAACAAGCGAAGAACTAAAATATATAAACGGATATATAGATGAAATAAATAGAGTAACAGGAAATAATGCAAGCCATATTACTAAAACTGGAAAACAAAATTTAAATGGAGTCCAAGCTTTAGCCTATGGTAGAATTCGTTATACTGCAGGAGGAGATTATAAACGTACAGAAAGAATGAGAGATATCATGATGGCAGTTGTGGATAAAGCTAAGAAAATGAGTATAACACAATTAAATAAACTTGCCGATACTTTACTTCCAAAGGTATATACTAATATAAATTCAGGAGAAATAATTTCTCTAATTCCACAACTTGCAAGTTATAAAATAATAGATTCTACAGGTTGGCCATATAATACAAAAGGCGTAACAATTAGTGGAGTATGGTATGGAGCACCAGTTACTCTAGAATCCAATGTAAAAGAATTACATGAAAAGGTATATGGGCAAACAAACTATGAACCAAGTGAAAAAGTAAAAGAAATTAGCAATAATATTGTGAAAAAAACGGGATATAGTAATATATAAAAGGATAGTAATTATTTCAATAATTACTATCCTTTTATATATTAATTAGAAAATTTTGGAAAAATGTGAACAAACAATTGAAAAAAAGGTCGATTTGTAGTATATTATGTGTGTTTATATAAGGAGGATATCATGAATAATAATGATAAAAATATAAATCCCAAAAGAGCTAAATTATTAGTTGTTTTTTCAGGAATAGCTTTATTGATAACAATTATACTATTAATTGCATTTTCTTTTGTAAAATCGAAATATTCTTTTGAAATAACCACTCCGATAATTATTTTAGTAACATTTCTTTTAGTTATATTCTTGAGCGATTCATTTGATAATTTCCAAATTGGAAAATTAATATCACTTAAAAGAAATGTTACAGAGTACAAAGAAAAGAATGAAAAACTAGAAAATGAAAAGAATGATCTTATAAAGCAAATTATTAATTTGAATATACAATCTCAACATACACAAAATACAACTTCTAACACAATAGCGTTTGGAGCTATACAAAAAGGTATGTTAGTTGAACAAGCTAATGAGGAAGAAGTAAAAAAAGATAGGCTACAAGAGTATAACGAAACCTTGAAAGAAGCAACAAGTGTATGTAAACGAATAGATAGAGTGAAATTCGCAAATTTCGCAATTAAGAAGTATTTTGGAGAAATTAATTATAACTCTATACTTCAAGATGTAAAAGTAAACAATAAATTTGGAGATACAGATCCTATATCAAATAGAAATGTTATCTTTGATGCATATTATAATGATAATGAAAAAGAAAGATTTATTGAAGTAAAACAGTATGCTTCAGTTGTATTTTATGATAGATTATATGTTATGTTAAATAAAATATATAACTATAATAATATAAAAAATGCTAAAGCTAATCTTATTCTAATAATTCCAAAACTTACTGAAGATACTGATTCAAGAAGAACTCCACTTAATGATATTGAAAGACTAAAAGAAAACTTTTCTCCAGCAATTGCATCTCGGATTGCTTACTATAGCTGAAATAGAGATAACAGATAAAGAAATGGAAGAACTATATATAAAACAATAGAAAAGAGAAAAGAAATGAATAAAATAAATAAAAAAGATATAGCTATTTTTATAATAATTATACTTACTTTAGTAGTGAGCCTTACTGTGAGTTTTAATGATTCGGTATGGCAAGATGAAGCATACACTATGAATATTCTTAGAAAAGATTTTGTTGGCATTGTAAGAACTACTGCTGAGGATGTTCATCCACCATTATATTATTTTATAGCAAAAATATTTACTATGTGCTTTGGATATTCTGTACCAACAGTAAAACTAGCATCAATAGTGCCAGTTATATTAATAATGTTATTTGTTTGGATAAAGACTAAAAAACTATTTAAAGAAAAATATGCAACTATAACAATAGTATTTTGCTTATTGATAGGATTTATTCCTGCAGCATTTGTACAAAATGTAGAATTAAGAATGTATACTTGGGCAATGTTTTTTGTTAGTTGCAGTGGAATATTTGCCTATGAATTATATCTTAATCCTAAAAATAAAAAGATATTAGTAATGTTTGTACTAACAGGAATCTTAGCAGCATATACACACTATTATGCAGCTTTAACAGAAGGTTTTATATATTTGTTTTTAATAATAAATCTAATAGCGAAATATAAAGCATTAAAAGAAAGCTTAATAATTATAAATTTAACAATAGCATTTTATTTACCATGGTTACCAATTTTTGTTAATCAATTTATTGTTGTAAAAGATTATTGGTGGCTAAATGTATTTAATTGGAATAGCATAGTGAATATTATTAGATATCCTTTTAATAGTATGTTTACTAATACTTTTTTAATAATAACCATAGTAATACTGATTGGAATGGTAGTATATTTGTTTAAAAACAAAAAAGATAAAGAAATTTGGTTTGCGTTATTATGCATATTATCTTTTGCTTTAATGGTAGCAACAGGATGTACAGTTTCATTACTTCTTAGGCCAGTATTTACATCTAGATATACATATACGGCAATAGGATTATTGTTTTTAGGAATGAGTATAACGGTTACTAAAATCGATAATGGAAGGTTATTAAAAAATTTACTTATAGGAGTAATTATACTAAATTTTCCATTCTCATATAACTTAAATTATATAAGAGAATATAAAACTGGCACAGAAGAATTTAAGAGGTTTGCTAAAAATATTAGAGAAGATATTACAATTACTACAGAGTCGAATGATATATATCATACATTACCATATTATCTTCCAAACAATGAGTTGAAGTGGAAGTATATTAATGGAAATACAAGAGGCTATGTTTTTTCTGATGAAACAATAGAAGAGATGAGAGAACTAATACCAAATGCTACTGTTGAAAAATTATTTTCTGGCGATATAAATGGGACTATGAGGTTTAATGTATATTATATGGAATAGTATTTATAAAAAGCACAAAACTCAAACTGAGTTTTGTGCTTTTTATATTGAAACAAATAAATAATCTTAAAGAAAAATGTTTATGTGACACAATAATATCTAATTATTACATAAGGATTACAATTTGGTAAAAAAACTTGTATTATGGAAGATGTTGTAATATAATGAAAAAGACTTAAAAATACTTGAAAAAATATAGTATATTATGTATAATAGTGTTTAGGGGATTTTAAAAAATGAATATAAGAAAAGTACTATCTACAGTATTAGTAATCATATGGATGCTTACAATATTTTACTTTTCACATCAACAAGGAACTGGGTCAAGTAGTACTAGTAAAAAAGTAACAGAAGCAATAGTAAATATATTAGATATAAAAAAAGAAATGACAGAAGAAAATAAGGAAGAAATAGTAAAAATTATAGAGCCAATTATAAGAAAATTAGCACATTATACTTTATACATGTTAGGTGGAATATTAATAATTAATGCTATCAATGCATATATAAAGGAAGATATAAAGATTATAATATGTAGTTCTTTAATAGGAGTAATATATGCAGTAAGTGATGAATTACATCAACTATTTGTTAATGGGAGAAGTGGTAAAATAATTGATGTTGTAATAGATTCAATAGGAATATTTACAGGTATTGCTATGTATCTAGTTGTAAAGAAAATAATAGAAGCTATAGTGGATAGAAAGAAAATAAAAGGGGGCGAATAGAATATGAGCAATTTATCAGTGGCAGGAAATCAAATTACAACAATTGATAATGAAATAGTTCAAAATGAAATTAATATAAATAATAAACTAGCAAAAACAAAAATAAGACATATTATTAGTGCAAGTATTAAAAGAGGTATTGATTTGGTAGCAGGAATTGTCGGCTGTATATTACTAATTCCAATAACTCTTTTTGTGGTATTTTGCAATGCTATATTTAAAGATAACGGACCGATTTTCTTCTCACAAGAACGTATTGGAAAAAATGGAAAATCATTTAAGATGTATAAATTTAGAACAATGGTGGTTGGAGCAGAAGAGATATTACAAAAACATATAGATGAACAAACAGAAATAGGTAAAGAATACATAGAACATAAAAAAATAAAAAACGATCCTAGAATAACAAAGATTGGCAAATTTTTAAGAGCAACAAGCTTAGATGAATTTCCACAATTTATGAATGTTATAAAAGGACAAATGAGTTTAGTAGGACCAAGACCATATTTACTAATGGAAAAAGAAGATATGGGAGAATATTATGATTATATAGTACAAATGAAACCAGGAGTAACAGGTCCTTGGCAAGTGGCAGGAAGAAACAACTTGGAATTTAACGATAGATTAGAATTAGATAAGGAGTACTGTGACAGAAGGGGAAATAGAAGAGATATTAAAATTGTTTTTAAAACAATAATGAAAGTAGTAAAAAAAGAAGGGGCTATTTAAAATGGAAGAACAACACATCTTTATAATAGGATCAAAAGGAATACCTGCTAAATATGGCGGATTTGAAACTTTTGTAGAGAATTTAACTGCAAAAAGAGTTAATAAAAATATAAAGTATCATGTTGCATGTATGGGAAAAGATAATAATGAATTTGAACATAATGATGCGAAATGCTTTAATGTCAATGTACCTAATATAGGACCTGCAAAAGCAGTATATTATGATTTAATGGCTTTAAGAAAATGTATAAAAGATATAAAATCAAATAATATTACAAAGGGTATTGTATATATATTAGCTTGTAGAATAGGTCCATTTATAGGACATTACAAGAAAAAATTAAGCAAAATGGGAATTAAGTTATATGTTAATCCAGATGGACACGAATGGAAAAGAGCAAAATGGAATACCTTTATTAAAAAGTATTGGAAATTATCAGAGAAATTAATGGTAAAACATGCAGATTTACTAATTTGCGATTCAATTAATATAGAAAAGTATATAAAAGAAGATTATAAAAAATACAATCCCAATACTACTTTTATTGCTTATGGTTCAGATGTAAGTAAAAGCACTATAAAAGATGATGATAAAAAATTACTAGATTGGTATAAAGAAAAAAAGACAACAGCTAAAAATTACTATCTAGTAGTTGGACGTTTTGTTCCAGAAAATAATTATGAAACTATGATTACAGAATATATGAAATCAAACACTGAAAAAGATTTTGTTTTAATTACTAACATAGAGCAAAATAAATTTTATGAAAGTTTGAAAGAAAAGACTAATTTCGATAATGATAAAAGAATTAAATTTGTTGGAACAGTTTATGATCAAGAACTCTTAAAAAAGATTCGAGAGAATGCGTATGGATATATTCATGGACATGAAGTTGGAGGAACAAATCCATCTTTATTAGAAGCTCTAGCGACTACAGATTTGAATTTGCTATTAGATGTAGGATTTAACAAAGAGGTTGGACAGGATGGAGCAATGTATTGGAATAAAAATGATGGAAATTTATCTAGTTTAATAAATGAATCAGATAATATTTCAACTATTGAAATGGAAAATTATTCTAATAAAGCTAAAAAAAGGATAAAAGAGGAATATAGCTGGGATAAGATTATAGAAAAATATGAAAAAGCGTTAGAGGTAAGATAAAATGAGAATATTGCATTACTTCCTTGGCTTTCCACCATATAGAACTGGTGGATTAACAAAGTTTGCATATGATTTGATGTGCTCTCAAGTGGAAAGTGGAAATGAAGTTGTTGCTGTATGGCCAGGGAAAATAAATTTTTTTATTAATAAAGATAAAATTAAATTAAAAAAAAGAAAAAATATAAAAGGTATACAAAATTACGAAATTATAAATCCTTTACCAATTTCACTAGATGAAGGAATTATAGATATAGACAAATATACAAAAAGTAATAGTGAAAGAGCATATTTAGAATTTTTTGATAAAATTAAACCAGACTCTATACATATTCATACATTAATGGGGTTACACAAAGAATTTGTAAAAGCTGCAAAACTACGTAATATAAAAACTATATATACAACACATGATTATTTTGGAATATGCCCCAAAGTAACATTATATAGATTTGGTGAGGTTTGTAATAACGATTTTGGATGTAAGGAATGTGTAAGATGTAATTATTCAGCGCTTTCAATGAAAAAGATTATCCTAATGCAATCACCACTATATAGAAAATTAAAAAATTCAAAAATAGTTAAAATTTTAAGAAAAAAACATAGAAAATCTTTTTTAAAAGAAGAGTTACCGGAATTTAAAGAAGATGAAAAAGATATTATAGCAAAACAAAAAAAATATCAAGAATTAAGACAGTACTATATAGATATTTTAGAAAATATTGATATTATTCATTTTAATTCTAAGTTGTCTAAAGAAATATATAGTAAATATGTAAATGTAAAGGATTTTAAGATAATTCCAATTACACATAAAGATATTATAGATAACAGAAATATTGAACATATTGCAAACAATGATAAAATTCGATTTACTTTTCTAGCTTCAACAAAGCCTTATAAAGGAATTTACTTAATAAAAAAGGTTTTAGATGAATTATATACAGAAAATAAATATGATTTCGAATTAAATGTTTTTGGAGACCTTACAGATCCATCTCCATATATGAATATTAATAAAGATGGATTTAAAAAGGAAGAATTACCAGAAATATTTTCAAAGACAGATATTCTGTTAGCGCCAAGTATATGGTATGAAACTTTTGGATTTACAGTATTAGAAGCTTTAAGTTATGGGGTACCTGTAATTGTTAGTGATAACGTTGGAGCAAAAGACATAGTTGGAAAGGGCGGAATAATTGTAAAGCATAACGACCTTAATGATTTAAGAAAAGAAATAGAGAACTTATCTAAAGAGAAGATTAATTCTCTTAAAGATAAGATAAAGAAGGAAATAAAAATAAAAGAATGGAATGAATTCTGTTCAGAAATAGAAGGATTATATAAGGAATAGAAAATGAAATTGATTAATAAAATTGCTAAGTTAGCAGGTAAAGAAAATTTTGAAATAGATAACAATATTGAAAGTTCATATATAATTAGAGTTTGTTTTAAATATGGTATTATGAAAATAAGGGGATTTTTTAAAGCAATAGGAAGATCTCATATTGATAAAAGTATCTTTGTTGGAAATGGTGTTAAATTGTATTCAAAAAGAAACTTGATAATAGGTAAAAAAGTCAAATTACATAATAGAGTTAGAATTGATGCTTTATCAAAAAAAGGAGTTATTATAGGTAATAATGTAGTAATAGGAGAAAATTCAATTATTAATTGTACAGGAAGTTTACAACATGTTGGAGAAGGAATAAAGATTGGTGATAGAACTTCATTTTCAAATGATTGCTTTTTTGGATGTGCTGGAGGAATAGAAATAGGAGAAGATGTAATAGTAGGACAATATGTGAGATTTCATGCGGAAAATCATAATTATGCTGATAAAAATAAATTAATAAAAGAACAAGGAGTTACACATAAAGGAATAAAGATTGGGAATAATTGTTGGATTGGTTCTGGCGCAGTATTCTTAGATGGAGTAGAAATAGGAGATGGTTGTGTTGTTGCAGCTAATGCTGTTGTAACCAAGAAATTTGCAAGTAATTCTATTATAGGTGGAGTACCAGCAAAATTAATAAAAGAAAGATGAAAGGAATATTATGAATTCGGTTTTTATTATTTTAAATTATAATTCTTATAAATTAACTGAAAAGCTAGCTTTAAAAGTATCTAAAATGGACAGTATTAATAATGTTGTTATAGTAGATAATTGTTCTTCCGATAATTCTTTTGAATATTTGTTGAAATTGAAGAATACTAAAATTGATGTTATTAAAAGTGATAAAAATGGTGGATATTCTTATGGAAATAATTTTGGGGCACGATATAGCAAAAAATACAATCCTGATATATTATTTATTTCTAATCCTGATGTTGATATTGAAGAAAGCGAAATAAAAAAAATCTTAAAAGTATTTAATGATACAGAATATTCAATATTATCTGCAGTTGAATATGATATTAATAATAACATATCAAATCCACCTATATGGAAGATTATGAAGTATACTGATGATTTGTGTGATTGTTCTTTTATATTAAAAAAACTTAAGCATACAAATGAAAACTTAAAAATTGAATTAAATGAAGAAGTCCAAGCTATAGAAATGATAAAAGGATCATTTTTTGGTGTTAGATATAAAGACTTTATGGAAGTTGATGGATTTGATGAAAATGTATTTTTGTTCTGCGAAGAAAGAATAATTGCTAGAAAGATGATAGACAATAATAAAAGTATAGGAATAGTTACTGATGCTAAATATAACCATAATCATTCAGCTTCTATAAATAAATCTTATAAGCTTAAGTCTAGCCAAATAAAATTATTATATAAGTCCAGACTTTATTACAATAAAAAATATAATAATATTAATGGTTTTAAATATTACTTGTTGTATATGGTAATGAAAATATCTATTTTAGAATATTATATGTATGATTTTATAAATTTTATTAAATACAAACTGAAGGATATTAAAGGATAGTAGGAGGATATAATGTCTTGGCAAAAGAAAAAGATATCATTAGTTGAAATAAGTATAATACTATTAGTTGTGTTTGTTCCAATGCATAAGATGCTATTTGATATTATAATAAAAGGAAATCTTGACAATTTGTGGAGAGATATTCTATTAATTGTTTGTTTTGTTGGTTTGATATTTGTTAACAATAAAAAAATTAGACTTGGAAGATATGGAATATCAATAGCTTTAATGTGGGGAGTTGTATTAATATATACTGTTACTTCTGACAGAGTCGATATGGCTTTTAACTTGGCTAGAACATACTTAATTCCAACTTTAATATATTTTATTATAATAAATAGCAATATTTCACAAGAAAGATTAAAAAAGATTGAAGATATATTTATATTAGTAGCAACAGCGTTAAGTATATTTGGAATGTTTCAGGCTTTTGTATTAGGAGATGAATTTCTTGTACAATTAGGATATAATTCAAATGGTAATCATTTAGCAAGTAATGCATTTTATATCGGAGGATTTTATGGAAATCAAAGAGTAACTAGTACATTAGCAGCACCAAACATATGTGGAATATACTTTGGAATAGCAATTATTGTTTTATATAGTAAATTAAAAGAAAAAAAAGTTTATAAATATTTTATGATAATTTTGATTTTAGGCTTAATAACAACATTTAGTAGAAGTGCAATATTAGGTACAATATTTGCATTCTTAATTTATTATAAAAACAATAGGAAACAAATAAAACATACAAGAAAAGAAATAATTAATATAATTGCTATTATATTAGTTGGAATAAGCATTGCTCTAATTCTTGATAAGTTTTTATTAGACAATTTAATAACACGTATGATACAAAGAAGTTTTACCTCAACTGTTACTATGACAGATGCATCAGCTCAAAAACATTTATCAGATTTGTGGGAACCATTAAATATAATATTTACAAATCCATTAGGTTTAGGGTTTGGACATAATGGACCAATTGTATTAGCTCAGTATAAGGATGCCAATTTGGTAGAGTCTTCAATATATTTATTAGCTTATGATTTTGGTATTATTGGAATGATAATTTATGTTTTTCCATATATAGCTGAGATATTTAGAGGGGTATTTACTAATAATAAAGCTGTTAGTCCAGCTATGTTATCATTAGTTATGATAACATATTTGTTACTACCTAATGTAGAAACATTTGAAATAATATTTTTTGCATATTTCTTTATGGGGTTATCAGAATTAAAAGAAAAAAATGAAAATGGAGAAAAAAATGAAAAAAATTACTAATCTTATAATTAAATACATATGTTTATATCTTTCAATGTTAGTTCCACGTAATAAAAAATTGATTATATGTGGGGCTTGGTTTGGTAATAAATATGATGATAATCCAAGATATTTTTATGAATACTTAATAAAGAACAAGCCAGAGGTAAAGGCATATTGGATTACTTGTAATGAAAATGTATATAACAGATTAAATTCTGAAGAAAAAAATGTATGTATGGCTAACTCATTAAAAGCAAAAATATTAGCTTTAAGAGCTAAATTTATATGTACAGCTACAGGAAAGATTGATATTGGAGAAAGTAATGTTAAATTTTTAGGAGGAGCCTATTATATTAATTTTTGGCATGGTGTTACATTTAAAAAAGTAATGTATGATGATGAATACTCTAATAGAGGTAAGGGTAAACAAGAAAAGATTAAAGAAAAATTAGAATACTTACCATTTAGGAATTATTTTGTAGTATCAACAAGTGAAAAGATATCAAACATATATGAAAGTGCTTTTAGAGTAAGAAAAGATCAAATAATTCAAATGGGACAACCACGAAATGATTATTTCTATATTGAGCATTGTAATCAATATAAAGAAAGATTTAAAGATAAAAAGATAATTTTATATATGCCAACTCATAGAAATGAAGGAAAGACACCAATTAATATTAGTAAAATTTTTGAATTAGATAAACTTAATGAATGGTGTGAAAAGAACAACTATATTTTCTTAATTAAAAAACATTTCTATCATTCAGGAGAAGAAATAGTTGATAATAATAAATATTCTTCTATAGTAGAAATAACTAATGAAGTAACAGAAACACAAATACTATTAGATGCAGCAGACATTTTAATTACAGATTATTCTAGTTGTTATATTGATTACTTATTATTAGATAGACCGGTTATATTTTATAATTATGATTTAGAAAATTATTTAGAGAAAGATAGAAGAATGTATTTTAACTATGAAGATATTACTCCTGGAATTAAATGTGAAAATTTTGAACAAATTATGGCATATTTAGAAAACTTATTAATACAAAAAGATGAGTTTGGTGAGCAAAGAAGAAAAATTAGAGATTTCTTCTATTGTGCATCTGCACAACAAGAGGTTTCTCCAATAATATTTGATACTTTAATGAATATTAGAAAGGTAAAGAAAACGAATGAATATATTACAAAAGGGTAAAGAAAAGTATATTGCACTATCAAATCCAGTTAAAGCTTCAATTTGGTTTGCTATTTGTAATATATTACAAAAAGGAATTTCTGTTATTACAGTACCAATATTTACAAGAATTTTAACAACAGAACAATATGGTATTTATTCTGTGTATCAATCATGGTATCAGATAATAGCAGTATTTGCAACCTTGAATCTATATTATGGAGTATTTAATAATGGAATGCTTAAATATAGTAAAGATAAGGATGGTTTTACTTCAGCAATCCAGGGACTAACTACTTGTATAACAGCTGTATTCTTAGTAGTTTATATTGCTGGAAAAAGCTTTTGGAATAATTTATTAGGATTATATGATATTCTAATTTTTGCAATGTTTTTAGAATTATTTTTTACACCAGCATATTCTTTTTGGGCTGCAAGACAAAGGTATGAATTTAAGTATAAAAAATTAGTATTAATAACTATATTAATTGCTGTAGGAAGTCCTATATTAGGAATTGTTGCTGTATTAAATACTACATATAAGGCAGAGGCTAGAATATTATCCTTTGTATTTGTACAAGTTATAGTAGGTATGTACTTTTATATACGTAACTTAAAAAATGGAAAAAAATTTTTGGATTTAAAATATTGGAAATATGCACTTCTTTTTAACTTACCACTTATTCCTCATTATTTATCACAATCTATACTAAACCAAGTTGATAGAATAATGATAAACTCAATGGAGGGTCCTGATAAAGCAGCAATATATAGTGTTGCATATAATATATCAACATTAATGGTTTTAGTTACAAGTGCAATTAATAATTCATTTATTCCATATACATATAAAAAAATAAAACAAAAGGAATATTCAGACATAAAGAAAAATGCTAATATATTGATTATGTTAGTTGGAATATGTACATTTTTTGTTGTGGCGTTTGGACCAGAGGTTATTAAAATATTTGCACCAAGTTCATATTATGAAGCGATCTGGGTTATTCCACCTGTTGCTGTTTCAGTTTATTTTATGTTTTTATATCCTCTTTTTGGAAATGTTGAATTCTATTTTGAGGAAAACATATTTGTTATGTTGGCTTCAATTACAGGAGCTATAGCTAATTTGATTTTAAATAAAATATTTATAGATATGTTTGGATATTTAGCAGCAGGATATACTACTATGGTTTGCTATATATTATTTAGTGCAGGACATTATATATTTATGAAAAAAGTTATAAAAAAACATATTCCTGATGCTAAAATATATGATATTAAATTTATATCAATATTTTCAATTATTATGATTATTGGTATGATATTAATGATAATGTCTTATAATTATGTTGTTATTAGATATTTAATAATTTTTACTATGCTTTTAATTGTGTTTATTAAAAGAGAAGCCTTTTTAAAGGTATTGTCAAATGTATTTTCTAAAAACAAAGCATAATTAGTATATTTTATTTAATTGTACAAAGAGGTGCGAAGGAGAACATTTTATGGAAAAGAATTATTTAGAAAAATTACATTCTAACCTAGTGGAGATATTAGATTATGTTTGTAAAGTATGTGATGAAAATAATTTGCAGTATTTTATAGCATATGGTACAGCATTAGGAGCATATAGGCATCAAGGTTTTATTCCTTGGGATGATGATGTTGATATTGCCTTACCAAGAAACGATTATGAAAAATTACTAAACCTTCTAAAAGATAGCAATTATGATAAATATAGTTGCCAAAATGAAACTAACGAAAAAAATTATTTTTTGGTTTTTTCTAAGATAAGAAAGAATGGAACTATATTTATAGAAAGAATTTTGCGGTAAAGAATATAAAAATAATGGTATCTATATTGATATTTTTCCACTGGATTATGTGAAAAATAAAGATTCGGTGATATTTAAAATAAAATATAAAATAATTAGATTTTTAATGCATATTTTACGCTTTAGAAATTGTAAGATTTACTATAAAGAAATAGAGTCTAGATATAAATATATTATTGAGAATATTATTTCTTTGCCATTTATAATATTTTCAAACAAATTAATTTTGAAAATATTAAAATTAATTATGACAAGCAATGGAAATGAAGGAAATGCAAACTATTATGCAATGTTTGAAGGAACAAGCAAAAAAGGATATATATTAAAAAAAGATATCTATACACCTTGTAAAAAACTAAAGTTTGAAAAAAATGAGTATAACGTTCCAGGTAAAATTGAGGAATACTTGAGAATGAATTATGGAGAAGATTATATGGAATTGCCACCAGAAGAAAAACGACATACTCATGAACCTGTACAAATAAAATTTTTATAAGGAGAAGAGAAATGATTAAAAAAATAGAAAGTGATGACAATAATATAATAGAAAATTATATTAATGACGAATATTATAAATGTATATATTTATATTTAGATTATAAAAAATATGGATTTAAAAATGATAATGTTAATATATGGATTCAAACTAACGATTTAGATATAACAGCAATTATTTTGAGGTATTATACTGGTATGCATATTTATTCTAGAAAAAATGATTGTAATATTGAAGAGATAAAAGAACTTGTTTTAACCCAAAATCCAACAATGATATGTGCAGAACAAAGTATAATAGAAGAATTATATAGTGTAATGGATAAAGAAAAATACAATATGGAAAAAGGATGGGTAAGAGAATTAGCTGAGTCTAATAATTATAGTACTGATAATGTGGAATTTGCAAGTAAAGAAGATTTTTTTGAAATTGCTAACTTACTATATAACGACGAAGATTTAGGGTGCTCTTATAAATTGAAGGAGCTTGCAGAACAACTATATGAAAGAAATAGAGAAGGATATGTACGAAATTATGTAATAAAACAAGATAATAAAGTTATATCACATGCTGCTACTGGTGCGGAAAATGATAAAATCGCTATGCTAGCATATGTTATAACAGATACTAATTATAGAGGCAAAGGATACGCATTAAAAGTATGTTCAAAAATTTGTAATGATTTGATAGATGAAGGAAAGAAGATATATTTAATAAACTATTCTAATGAATCAACCGCACTTTATGATAAAATTGGCTTCAAAGTATGTTGTAAATGGGGGAAATTATTTATAGATTTAAAAAAATAAATTGTATAGGGGGAATAATAAATGTTAAATTTTACAGTTGGACCAGTTCAATCAAGTGATTATGTTAGAGAGATAGGAAGTGAACAGGTACCTTATTTTAGAACAGATGAATTTTCAGAAATAATGTTAGAAAATGAGAGGTTAGTAAAAAAATTAGCTAAAGCACCTAAAAATAGTAGAGCTGTATTTATAACAGGGTCTGGTACTGCTTCAATGGAAGCAACAATAATAAATACTCTAACTAAAGAAGATAAAGCGATTGTAATTAATGGAGGAAGCTTCGGTAAAAGATTTGTTGAATTATGCAAAATACACGAAATTCCATATAGTGAAATTGCTATAGAATTTGGAAAATGTTTAACAGAAGATATGTTAATGCCATATGATAATAAAGGATATACTACTCTTATAGTAAATGTTCATGAAACTTCAACAGGAGTTCATTATGATATAGATATGATAAGTGAATTTTGTAAAAGAAATAATTTATTCCTAATAGTAGATGCTATAAGTTCTTTTTTGGCAGATCCATTTGATATGGACAAACTTAATGCATCTGTTATGATAACAGGTTCACAAAAAGCTTTAGCTTGTCCTCCAGGAATATCTATAATAGTATTATCTGCAGAAGCTGTTGAAAGAATAGAAAATAATGATCCAAAATGTATGTATTTAAATTTAAAATCTGCATTAAAAGACCAAGAAAGAGGACAAACACCATTTACTCCTGCAGTAGGAATATTAAGACAAATTAATATTAGATTAAAAGAAATAGAAGAAAATGGTGGGGTAGAAAGTGAAATAGAAAGAATTCAAAAATTAGCTATGGATTTTAGAGAAAAAATAAAAAATTTACCTTTTGAATTTGTTTCTGAATCTCCATCAAATGCAGTAACATCATTACATCCATTAAATGTTTCAGCATATGATATATTTTTAGAGTTAAAGAATAATTATAACATTTGGATTTGCCCAAATGGAGGAGATTTAAAAGATAAAGTATTTAGAGTAGGACACATAGGAGCTTTAAGAATTGAAGATAATGATGTACTTATTACTGCATTAAAAGATATGGAAAAACGTGGACTATTATAAGAGGGGGAAAAGATGAAAAAGGTTATTACTTATGGTACGTATGATTTATTGCATTATGGACATATAAGATTATTAGAAAGAGCAAAAAAATTAGGAGATTATTTAATTGTTGGTGTAACCGCGGATGATTTTGATAAAACAAGAGGAAAAATAAATGTTCAACAATCATTAATTGATAGAGTGGAAGCAGTTCGAGCTACAGGATTAGCAGATAAAATAATTGTAGAAGAGTATGAAGGCCAAAAAATAGATGATATAAAGAAATATGGTATAGATATATTTACAGTTGGTTCTGACTGGAAAGGCAAATTTGATTATCTAAATGAATATTGCGAAGTAGTTTATTTAGATAGAACTCAAGGAATTTCAAGCTCGGAAATAAGAGCACAAAAAAGAGCAATAAGCATGGGAATTGTTGGTGATTATGCTCCTGTTATGAATAAGTTTCAAAGTGAAGATATATATGTAAATGGAATTGAAATAATTGGAATTTGTACGAATAATTTAGAGGAAATGAGTGACGCAATAAAAAATCTCTCAATTGTTACAAATGATTATGATGTTTTATTGAATAATGTTGAATCGGTATATATACGTTCAAATTATAATTTACATTATGAACAAATAAAGAAAGCTTTAAATAAAGGTATACATGTATTATGCGAGTCTCCTATATGCTTAAATGAAGATGAACAAAAAGAATTATTTGAAATAGCTAAGAAAAATAATTGCATTTTAATGGAAGCTATAAAAACAGCTTATTCTACAGCTTATTCAAGATTGTTATTACTTTTAAAAAGTGGTAGAATAGGAAGAGTTATTTCTGTTGATGCAATATGTTCTAGTTTGCTAAATAGAGAAACAACCAATATAAATAGTTTTAAGGATTGGGGATCAACTGCTTTATTACCAGTATTTCAAATATTGGGAACAGATTATAGAGAGAAACGTATAATATCTAGTTTCTTAAATGATAATAAAAATGATGCATTTACAAAAGTTGATTTTATATATGAAAATGCAGTGGCTTCAATAAAGGTTGCTGAAAAAGCAAAATCAGAAGGAGAGTTAATTATAACGGGTACTGAAGGATATATATATGTTCCAGCACCTTGGTGGAAAACTGATTATTTTGAATTAAGATATGAAAATCAAACAGAAAACAAACGTTATTTCTATCAATTAGATGGAGAAGGAATAAGATATGAATTATTAACTTTTGTGCGTTCTATCCAAGAAAAGAAGAATTTAAGCAATATTAGTGAAGAAATTTCTTATGAAATTTGTAAGTTAATGTCAGATTTTGAAAATGGAATAGATGTAATAAAGATATAATTTATTTTTAATAATTAAACTAGAATATTATTTAAGTAAAGGAGTTTAGAATATGAAAATTTTAATTACAGGAGCAAATGGAATGCTAGCAAATGCTGTAAAAAAAGAATTGAAAAACAAAGAGCTAATTTTGACAGATGTAGCAGATCTAGATATCACTAATATAGAAGCTGTTAGAAAGTTTGTAAAGGATACACAACCACAATACATTATAAATTGTGCTGCATATACAGCAGTAGATAAAGCAGAAGAACAAGCAGAACTTGCAAGAAAGGTAAATGCTATAGGACCTAAAAATTTAGCTATTGTTGCAAATGAAGAAAATGCCACATTAATTCATATTAGTACAGATTATGTATTTGGTGGAGCAAAACCAGTCGAAGAAGATTATGCAGAAATGGAAGAAAAACATCCAGAATCTGTTTATGGAATTACAAAATTAGAAGGTGAACAATCAATTATTGACAGTTGTTTTAAATATTATATTTTCCGTACAGCATGGTTATATGGAGAAGGTAATAATTTTGTTAGAACTATGTTAAAATTAGGAAAAGAAAAAGAACAAATCAATGTAGTAGATGATCAACACGGAAGTCCTACTTATGCTGTTGATCTTGCAAGTATTATTCATCAAGCAATTGAAAAACAAATACCATATGGAATTTATCATGCAACAAATTTAGGATATACAACATGGTATGAATTTACAAAGCAAATCTTCGAAAAAGCAAATTATTCTTGTAAAGTAAATCCTGTAACAAGTGAAGAATTTAATAGTGCTGCAAAGCGTCCTAAAAATTCTAAATTATCAAAAGAAAAATTATTAAAGGCAGGAGTTATCGTTCCAACATATGAAGATGCTTTAGATAGATATTTAAAAGAAGAATTAAAATAGGGGATGTTAAAAAAATGAAAAATCGTAAAGGAATTATTCTAGCAGGAGGTAGTGCTACAAGATTATATCCATTAACACTTGCTATATCAAAGCAAATTATGCCAGTATATGATAAACCTATGATATATTACCCATTATCGGTTTTAATGGAAGCAGATATAAGAGAAATTCTAATAATCTCTACACCAAGAGATATAGTAGTATTTAAAGAATTATTAGGTGATGGCTCAAAATGGGGAATGCATTTTGAATATAAAGTTCAAGAAAAACCAGCAGGACTTGCTGAAGCTTTTATCTTGGGCGCTGATTTTATAGGTGATGATAATGTGGCTATGATTTTGGGAGATAATATGTTCTATGGAAATAATTTGTGCAAAATTTTAAAACATGCAAATGAAAGAACAGATGAATCAACTATTTTTGGATACTATGTAAAGGATCCTAGAAGTTATGGGGTTGTTGAAATAGATAAAGAAGGAAATGCTATTTCAATTGAAGAAAAACCAGAAAATCCAAAATCTCATTATGCTGTTCCAGGTTTATATTTCTATACAAATGATGTAGTAAAAATTGCGAAAAATGTAAAGCCATCAGCAAGAGGAGAGCTAGAAATCACATCAATAAATGAAGAATATATGAAACTTGGAAAATTAAAAGTTGAAAAGTTAGGACGAGCAATGACTTGGTTTGATACAGGAACACATGATTCACTTTTAGAAACAGCAAGTTTTGTTCAAACAATTGAAAAAAGACAAGGAATGCTAATTTGTTCACCAGATGCAATTGCATATGAAAAAGGATGGATTACGAAAGAAGATTTATCAAAAATTGCAGAAAAATATATGAAAACAGATTATGGAAGATGTTTAAAAGATTTAGCTGAAAATATGATTGGAGAAGAATAAAATGGGAAAGTTTAAAAAAATAGAAACTTCTATTGAAGGGGTATATGTAATTGAACCAACTGTGTTTGGAGATAACAGAGGATATTTTATGGAGACATACTCAAAGCCAGATTTTGAAGAATTAGGATTAAATTATGAATTTGTGCAAGATAACCAGTCAAAATCTAAAAAAGGTGTTTTAAGAGGATTACATTTTCAAAAAGAAAACACTCAAAGTAAACTTGTAAGAGTATTAAAAGGTGAAGTATTTGATGTAGCAGTAGACTTAAGACCAGATAGTATTACATATGGAAAATGGGAAGGTGTAATTTTATCAAGCGAAAACAAAAAAATGTTTATGATTCCAAAAGGATTTGCACATGGATTTTTAGTTTTGTCTGATGAGGCAGAATTTACATATAAATGTGATGATGTATATAATCATGAAGCAGAAGGAGGACTTATGTGGAATGACCCAGATGTAGCAATTGATTGGCCTTTAGGAGACATGAAACCAGAAGATTTGTTAACCTCTGAAAAGGATGCAAAATGGCCATCATTACAAGAACTTAGAAAGACTGATTTATTTAAGAATTTGTAAAAATAAATAATTGCAAATGCAAAAAAGAAATAATTAAAGAAAGAGGAGTAAAATAAAATGAGTAAAAATATTTTAATAACAGGTGCAGCAGGATTTATTGGAGCAAACTTTGCAGAATTTTTTGTAAATAAACATCCAGAATATAATGTAATAGTTTTAGATAAACTTACATATGCTGGTAATATGGACAACTTAAAAAGGGTAATGGATAAAATAACTTTTGTACAAGGGGATATTTGCGATTATCCATTTGTAAAAGAGTTATTTGAAAAATATAATATAGATGGGGTAATTCATTTTGCAGCAGAATCTCATGTGGATAACAGTATTAAAAACCCATTTATATTTACTGAAACAAATGTGATAGGAACACATACATTACTAGAAGTTGCAAAACAAATTTGGGGAGAAGGAAGTTCTAATAAATTTGTACATATTTCAACAGATGAAGTTTATGGAACACTTGGAGAAGAAGGATATTTTACAGAAACCACACCAATTAATCCAAACAGTCCATATTCTGCATCAAAGGCAAGTTCAGACTTAATTGCAAGAGCATATTTTGAAACCTTTAAAATGAATGTAACTATTACAAATTGTTCAAACAATTACGGACCATATCAACATAACGAAAAATTAATTCCACATATGATTAAACTTGCAATGAACAATGAAAAATTACCAGTTTATGGTGACGGAAAAAATGTTAGAGATTGGCTATATGTAGAAGATCATTGTGAAGCAATAGATCTTGTGTTCCACAAGGGAAGAGCAGGAGAAAGATATAATATTGGTGGACACAATGAAAAGAGAAATATAGAAATTGTTAAATTAATATTAAAACACTTGAATAAATCTGAAGATATGATACAATTTGTAGAAGATAGAAAAGGACATGACTATCGCTATGCAATAGATCCTACAAAAATAAAAAATGAACTAGGATGGGAACCTAAAACTAAATTTGAAGATGGAATAATAAAAACAATAGACTGGTATTTAGAAAACTCAGACTGGTTAAAGTAAAAACAAAAGAAAATACCTATTTATTCTATAGTAGAGTATGAATTTAAATATAAGGAGATTTAAAATGAATAATGATCAAGAATTAGATATAGTTCAAGCTATGAAAACTATCTTAAAAAAGAAAAATGTATTATTAATTATAATGGCTGCAAGTTTGGTTATGGGAGCAATATATACTTTTATTATAAATAGACCTAAATACCAATCTAGTACAAAAATATTAATAGATAAAAATGCACCATCCATTGTAGAATTTGTATCTAGTAATGATATAGTGAATGAAGTGGCAATAGGATTAAATAAATCAATAGGATATGTTCAAGGAGCAACAAAAGTTACTTTTGATGCTAAAACTATGTTAGTAACAATTACAGGATCTTCAAAAAATAATAAAGAGGCATATAATATTGTTGTTAAGTATAGCGAAGTATTGAAAACCAGATTAGAAAATACATATGGAGTTAATACATATACAGCAATTGAACAACCACAAATTGCAACTAGCGCATATAATATAACTCATACAAAAGATCTAATAATGTTTATGGTAGCTGGTATTGTTGTATGCGGAGTGTATGGCATATTTTTAATTACATTTTCAGGGTCTAATATATTTTCTGCCATTGAAAATAGCAAAATTACTTTTTTAGGTAAGATAGATAAAGAAGAAAAAGCAAAATCTAAAGTTAAATCATACATATCAAAGAATGAAAAAATAGTAGCTCAAATAAAAAGAATTATGACTAATATAGAGTTAAATAAAAGAGTGACAAGACCAAAATCAATATTAGTAACATCTACAAACTATGGAGCTGGTGGCACATATTTAGTGTCTAATCTTGCTATGAGATATTCAAAAAGCGGAAAAAGAGTTTTAGTAATTGACTCTAACTTCGAAAAAGGAATAATACATAAAATATTTAATATAGACACAGAAAAAGGATTAACTGATTTAATTGCATCAAAACATATAAACATTGATAAAATTGCAGAAGTAATTAAGCAATCTCCAATAAGCAATATATATGTATTACCATGTGGAGAAGAAATGGTTGATGAAGAATTATTAATTACTGAAAAGATAAATCAAATTATAGGACTTGTAAAGAATCAATTTGATGTAATTCTTATAGATGGAGAGCCAATATTAAAACAAATTACAGCATATGGTTGGGCAAGCGGTGTTAATGCTACTGTAATTGTTGCAGAATATTCTAAAACAAGAATAGAAGATATAATGAGAGCAAAAAAGACTATAGAAGATATTAATGGTAGAGTTTCTGGGGTTGTTGTAAATAAAGCAGAATAAGAGGGATTACACATGAAAACTGGATATATAGTAAAGGAATCAAAAAAGAAAATGGGTGTATGGCTAAAAGTAGTATTAATACTACTTTTAGTTATTATTTTATCTATTATTATATTTGCAGGAAAATTTGTTGGTGATAAACTTGGTAAAATTAACTTTAAACATTTAAATGAAGAAGATTTGGAGATAAATGAAAATTTATATAGTGATGTAGAAGGCTTAACACAAAAAGAATATGACCAAGTAATAAATATAGTTTTATTAGGTTCTGATTCTAAAGATGTAAACAATACATATAGCGGTAATAGTGATGCTATTATGATTATATCTGTTAATCCAAAATACAAATCAATTAAATTAATAAGTATACCACGTGATACAGCAGCGTATATTGAAGGCGAAAAAAAGAGATATAAAATAAACTATGCTTTTGCTAAAGGAAAAGAACAATTAGCAATTAAAACTATTAATAAAACTTTTGATTTAAACTTGAAAGAATATGTAACTATAAATATTGCTTCTATGTATGATATAATAAATGAATTGGGCGGAGTAGAAGTTAATATAACAAAGGAAGAAATGAAATGGATAAATGAATATTCAGATATGTTCTATAAGCTTTCAGGAAAAACAACTAAAAAAGTTACAAACTATGGAAGAGTAACTTTAACAGGAGAACAAGCAGCAGCACACGTAAAAGAAAGAATGGCGGGATCATCAAGTGCAACCCAGAGTCATGGTGATTATGGTAGAACAGTAAGACAAAGAGAAGTCTTAATTTCTATGTTAAATAAAATAGCAAGTAAAGATATGGGAGAAATATCTAGAATAATAGATTTGATTTTAGAACAAGTTACAACTAATATAGATGTGGCTAAATATACTACAATGCTTCCAGAGTTTATATCAAATAAAAATGCATACTTAAACAATATTACTTCTGTAATGCTTCCAGCATTAGATTATAGCAAAGAAATATATGAAAATGGAGCATATTTGTATGTAACAGATTCTACAAAGGCAAAAAGAGATTTTATAAAATATATGTATGAAATGTAGAATTATTTAGCTTAAATGTAAAATATGTGATATAATATACATATATACGTAACTATATATGTATAAATATAATACAAAATCATATTATATATAAAAATATATAATAAATGAAAGGCAAAAATATGAGATGTATATTATTAAATAAAAACACCACAATTGCTTTAATTGAATATAATACTGATCATAATGCGATAGTGGATATATATGATGTATATGATATTAAATATGCTCCTCTATCTATACAAAATGCAAATAAAGACAAATCAAAGAGTTTGGTAAAAGAATTAAATAATTGGTTGAAAAATAGAGGGATTCCTTCATGGAGAAAGGATATTGAACATTTACTTGAAAAATTAAATGTTTCATCTCCAGAAGAATTAATAAACAAATCATTTGCATTATCTCTTTCTGATCAATATTGGATGAAAGAAGAAAATGATACAATTACATGGAATGATATAAATTTTTTTACTAATGATTTTCAATATAAGGCATATTTAAAAGCTTCATTTAGCTCAGATGATAGTGAGAATGAAAAAATAGATTTACATTCTCCTAATAATACAACAGATGGAATGATTCAAAAAGCTTGGATAATAGAAGATGAAAAAAGAGTATTAATAAAGGGATCATATACGCATAGTAGGCAAGAACCAATCAACGAATGGTTAGGAAGCAATATTTCTAGAAGATTAGGATTTGACCATTGTAATTATGATATAGATGTTATAGATAATAAATTGGTTTCAAAATGTGAGAATTTTGTTAAAGAAAATCAAGAAATAATTACAGCAAATGATGTTTTTTTTACAAGAAAACAAAACAATCACACAAGTGATATGGAACATTATATTAAAATTTTAAAACGTTATGGAATAAAAGATGCAAGAAAAAATGTAGAAAATATGTTTATTCTCGATTTTCTAATAATGAATTATGATAGACATATGAAGAATTATGGAATAATTAGAGATGTTGACACATTAAAATGGATTAAAGTAGCACCTATTTTTGATAATGGGCAGGCTATGCAATGTGATAAGCTTATTAACGAAATGAATTTTGAAGATGGAAAAGGGAAATTTTTCAAAAATACTGATAAAAAATTTTCTAATTATTTGCAAGGTTTTAAAACTTTACAAAGCATTGATATAACTAAATTAGATGGTTTAGCTAATGAATATAGAGAAATATTATATAAATATCAAGAATATACTGAAATATCTAATGAAAGAATTGCTAAACTTGTTAACGGATTAAAAACAAGAATTGATTATTTAAATAAATATATTAATAAATAGAAAAAGATATATGTAATAAGAAGACAAACTATCAATATGAATTTTTTGATTTTCTACTAGAAAAAATATAACCTTATAGATAAGCTAAAATATAATGTTTTAGCTTATTTTGAATTATAAAACTTTTTCTTCTAAGACTTCAATATGTACATCGTGTCCATCGAGTTTTGAATTAATTTTATTTAAAGTTTCCATTATTTCATCGTGTTGTTGTATAGCACCAGAAATATACTCTAGAGCGATATCTATCTTTTTTCCATGTTCAGCTTCAATTATAGTTACAGTATTTTCTAATGAAGTTAAACGATCTAGTATTTCTTGTGACTGTTTATTAGAAGCATCAAATTTAGAGTTCATTTCATTATGCATTGTATTAAATCTAGAATCCATTTCATTATGCATTGCATCAAATCTAGAATCTACTGTTTCAAACCTCGAATTCATTTCTTGTCTAGTCAATTCGAGATTTTTGTTTATTTGTTCAATAGCTGTTAGGATTTTTTGAGTATTTCTATCATCCATATATTTACCTCCTTTCGATAGTTTGTCTAATTATCTATAACATAGTATAACATCTAATAAAACATAATTCAACAAAATTTTATTAAAACTTTTCAACAAAATATTACAAAACATTATTCTTAAAAGTAATAAGTTTTTCCATAAAAATATTGCAAATATGTTGTATTAAAGATATAATAGTAACAGTTTATTTTAATAAGAAAAAGACTTTAGAAAACTATGTATTAATTAGAATTTTAATGAATAAGAATATATTATAAATTGCTAGAAAGGAAAGATGACTAAATGAGAAAATATTTTGGAACAGATGGAATTAGAAGAATTGCAAATACAGAACTTACACCAGAACTTGTATATAAAGTAGCAAAAGCAGGAGCATATGTATTATCAAAACATACAGATCATGCACCTACTATATTAATAGGAAGAGATACACGTATATCAGGAACATTGATAGAAAGTGCAATGACAGCAGGATTTTTAAGTTATGGTGCAAATGTAAAATTATTAGGAGTAATACCAACACCAGCAGTAGCATATTTAACAAGAAAATTAAATGCAGATGCAAGTGTTGTTATTTCTGCATCTCATAATACATTTGAATTTAATGGCGTTAAATACTTTAGTAATAAAGGAACTAAAATTGATGATTCTATTGAAGAGGAAATAGAAGAAATTATGGATTCTGGTAAAATTGCAGAATTAAATGCACCACATGAAAAAATAGGAGTATCTGAGGTAAGAGAAGATTTGATCATTGAATATGCAAATTTCTTTGTAGATACATTTAAAAATGATATAGAAAAGTATATAAAACCAAATTTTAAAGTAGCAATAGATACAGCTAATGGAGCAACCTATAAAATTGCAGAAGAAGTATTTAAAAAATTAGGAATAAACTATAGCATAATAAATAATACACCAGATGGAATAAATATAAATGCAAATTGTGGTTCTACTCATTTAGAAGGACTAAAAAAATATGTAATAGAAAATAAAATGGATTTAGGAATAGCATATGATGGAGATGGTGATAGATGCCTTCTTATAGATGAAAAAGGAAATGAAATTGATGGAGATATAACTTTAGCAGTAGTATCAAAATATATGAAAGAAAAAAACATGTTAAAAAACAATACTGTTGTTGCAACTGTTATGAGTAATCTTGGTTTGAATAAGTATTGTGAATTAAATGAATTATCTTTAAAGCAAACAAAAGTTGGAGATAGATATGTTCTAGAAGAAATGTTAAAAAACGGATACAACTTAGGAGGAGAACAATCAGGACACATAATTTTCTTAGATTATAACCCAACAGGTGATGGTATTCTAACTTCATTAATGATGATTAAAATATTATTAGAAAAAAATGTTTCAGCAGCTGAAGCTTGTAACATAATAAATATATATCCACAAGTACTTGTTAATGCAAAAGTGGCATCAAACAAAAAATATGATTATGAAAAAGATGAACAAATAAAGGCAAAGATAGAGGAGCTTGAAGCTGAATTTTCAGGGAACGGTAGAGTTCTTATAAGACCTTCTGGAACAGAACCATTAGTAAGGGTTATGATTGAAGGCGAAGATAAAGATTATATAAGTAAAAAAGCAAAAGAATTAGCAACATTAATAGAAGAAAAGCTAAGATGAAAGGAAATGAGTAATATGGACAAATATTATATAACCACCCCAATATATTATCCAAGTGGAAAATTTCATATTGGAACTGCATATACAACAGTGGTAGCAGATACTATAAAAAGATATAAAACTTTAAGAGGATATGATACATATCTTCTTACTGGTGCAGATGAGCATGGGCAAAAAATACAAACAGTAGCTAAAGATAAAGGAATGGAACCACAAGAATATGTAGATGAAATGGCAAAGCTTGCAAAAGAATTATGGGCTAAAATGGATATAGGGTATGATGATTTTATAAGGACAACAGACGAAAGACATTGTAAAATTGTACAAGCAATATTTGAAAAATTCCTTGCTCAAGGTGATATATATAAAGGAACATATGAAGGAATGTATTGCGTGCCTTGTGAAACATATTTTACAAAAACACAATTAGTAGATGGAAAATGTCCAGATTGTGGACGTGAGGTTAAGCTTATGAAGGAAGAAGCATATTTCTTTAATATGAAAAAATATGCTGATAGATTATTAAAATTATATGAAGAAACAGATTTTATTACACCTGAATTTAGAAAGACAGAAATGATTAATAATTTTATAAAACCAGGACTTGAAGATTTATGTATTACTCGTACAAGCTTTGATTGGGGAATAAAAGTAAATAGTGATAAAGATCACGTTATATATGTATGGTTAGATGCTTTAACAAACTATATAACTGCGTTAGGATATATGACAGATGATGATACATTGTTTAAAAAATATTGGCCAGCGGATGTGCAAATTATTGGAAAAGATATAGCAAGATTTCATTTAATATATTGGCCGATTTTCTTGATGGCTTTAGATTTACCACTTCCTAAAAAAATTCTTGTTCATAATTGGATAATGATGAAAGATGGAAAAATGAGTAAATCAAAAGGTAATGTGGTATATCCAGAATTATTAATAGATAGATATGGGTTAGATGCTCTTAGATATTTCTTGTTAAGAGAAATGCCAGTGGTTCAAGATGGAATATTTTCACCAGAGGAATTTGTTGAAAGATTTAATTTTGATTTATGTAACGATTTAGGAAATCTATTAAACAGAACTGTTTCTATGGTTAATAAATATTTTGATGGAATTGTTCCAGTATATAATGGACATAAAAATGAGGTAGATAGCGAATTAGAAGAATTTACAAAAACACAATTAGAAAAAGTAGAAAATCTAATAGAAAAATTTGAATTTGCAAATGCTCTACAAGAACTTTGGTTATTAATTGCAAGAACAAATAAATATATAGATGAAACTACTCCTTGGGCATTAGAAAAAAATGAAGAAACAGAAAAATTACAAGCTTGTATGTATCATTTAATAGAAAATTTAAGAAAAATTGGAGTAGCATTAATACCATTTATGCTAGAAACTGCAAATAATATATTAAGACAAATTGGAATAAATGGTGAAAACTTAAAGACATGGGAAAGTATATATAATTATGAGTTGATACCAGAAGGAACAAAAGTTATAGAAAAAGGTGAACCTTTATTTATGCGCTTAGAGGTAGAAAAAGAAGTAGAATATATTAAAGAAGGAATGAAACAATAAATATGGGAAAATTATTTGTAATAGACGGAACAGATGGAAGTGGAAAACAAACACAATTTAAAAAACTACAAGAAAGATTTAATGAAGAGAATATAAAATATAGAGTTGTAAGTTTTCCGAACTATGATAGTCCATCATCATCACTCGTAAAAATGTATTTATCAGGAGAATTTGGTGAACATGCAAAAGATGTAAGTCCATATATTGCGTCGACCTTTTATGCTGCTGATAGATATGCAACCTTTAAAAAGTATTTTGAAGATTATTATAATGAAGGTGGAATAATTCTTGCAGATAGATATACCACTGCAAATATGGTACATCAAGCAGGGAAAATCACTGATTCTATGGAAAGAGAGAAATTTTTAGATTGGTTGTGGGATTTTGAATTTAATCTATATGGACTACCAGTACCAACGAAAACCTTCTTTTTAAATATGCCACCAGATTATGCTATGCATTTAATGGAAAATAGAGAGAATAAATTTACACATGAGGCTAAAAAAGATATACATGAGAGAGATAAAAGCCATATAGTAGATAGTTATAATGCAGCTTGTAGTATAGTAGATAAATATGACTGGTGTGAAGTAAAATGTATAAGAGATGGCAAGATAAGAACAATAGCTGATATTCACGAAGAAATATTTGAAGAAATAAAGAAATATATATAACAAAATGGTAGGGGTTGCATAATATGCAACCCATTTATATAAAAGTAAAGGAAATAATTATATGGAGAAATATGGTTTTTTTGGAGGAAGTTTTAATCCAGTAACAAAAGCACATGTAGAGCTTGCAGAAGAAATAAGAAATAAATATGGTTTGGATAAGGTTATATTTGTTCCTGTTGGCAATAAATACAATAAAATTGGCTTGGTAAATGAAATACATAGATACAATATGTTAAAAATTGCTATATGTAAATATGATAATTTAGAAGTTTCAAACATTGAATTAAATAAAGAAAAAAATTTAACTACACTTGAAGCATTTAATATGATTGAAAAAAAATATCCTAATGTGGAAAAATTTTATATTATGGGTGCAGATAATTTAAATAAAATGATGTTATCAAGTGATTTTGAAATACTAGCTAAAAATTATAAATATATTATAATTGAACGTGATATAGCAAATTGTAAAGAATTAATTAATTCTAATTCAAAACTTAGAAAAAATGAACAGAATTTTATAATTATGAATAATGTAAAACACAGAGAAACTAGCTCTACTAAGGCAAGAGAAGAATTGCAAAAAAACAATAGTGCAAACACAATGATTGATAAAAATGTTCTTGATTATATAAAAATAAATAAGTTATATTTATAAATCGTATAATTTGTATATTAATCTTAATTTGAAATAATGTAATTGTTTATATATTAATATTTAAACGATTACATTATTTTTATACGAGTAGGAAATTTTTAACTTAAATTCTGTATAAAATTTCTTGCGACAGATGAATTATTATGATAAAATATGTAGGAATAAATAGAAAAATGTAGGTGGAAAAGATATTGAAAAATGAAATAGAAGAACAATATAAATTTATGAATAAAGTTAATGAACTAAATACAGGTAAAGAATTAAAATATAGCATTTTTACAATGGGATGTCAGCTAAATGAGAACGATTCTGAAAAAATATGTGGAATCTTAGAAAAAATGGGATACTCTAAAGTAGATGATATAAATGAGGCAGATATAGTCTGCTTTAATACTTGTTGTGTTAGAGAAAATGCTGAGGACAAGTTATTTGGTAAAATTGGTGAAATGAAAAGGCAAAAAGAGAAAAAAGGTACAATTATAGCTATAGGCGGATGTATGATGCAAGAAAAACATATTGTAGAAAAATTACATTCAAGTTATCCATATGTAGATATTATTTTTGGTACACATACACTTCATAAATTGCCAGAGGATATATATAAGATACTAGAAGAAAGAAAAAGAATAGATGATGTTATTGATATTGACGGAGAAGTATATGAAGGATTACCAATAAAAAGAGATGATATTATAAAAGCATCTGTAACAATAATGTATGGTTGCAATAATTTCTGTAGTTATTGTATTGTTCCATATGTGAGAGGAAGAGAAAGAAGTAGAGACTATGAAGACATATTAAACGAAGTAAGAAATTTAGCCCAAAATGGATATAAAGAAATTACATTACTAGGTCAGAATGTTAATTCTTATGATGGTGGAGAAAATTATAAATTTTCAAACTTATTATATGATGTAAATAAAATAGATGGAATAGAAAGAATACGTTTTGTATCTCCACATCCTAAAGATTTTACAGAAGATGTAATAGAGGCTATCAAAAAATGTGATAAAGTATGCAAAATAATACATTTACCGCTTCAATCTGGAAGTAGTAAAGTATTAAAATCAATGAATAGAAAATATACAAAAGAACAATTTATAAACTTAGCAGAAAAAATGAAAGAAAGTATTCCAGAGGTAGTATTTTCAACAGATATAATCGTTGGATTTCCAGGTGAAACTGAAGAAGATTTTGAAGATACTTTAGATGTAGTAAAAAAAGTAAATTTTGAACAAGTATATATGTTTATATATTCAAGAAGAGTTGGAACTCCAGGTGATAAAATGGAAAACCAAATACCAGAAGAAATAAAACATAAAAGATTTGATAGATTAAAAACACTAGTAGAAAGTGGTATAAGTAAAAATAACCAAAAATATATTGGTACCATACAAAAAGTATTAGTAGAAGGCCAAAGTAAGAATAACCCTAATATGTTAACAGGAAGAACGGATTCAAATAAAGTAGTAATTTTTGAAGGAACAAAAGATCTAATACATTCAATAATAGATTTAAAAATAGTATCAGAACATATGTGGTACTTAAAAGGGAAAATTATATAATATGGAAGATGAAAACTTTAAAGCATTTGTTGAAAGTATGAAAAGTCATAGCTTAAAAAATGTATCTATGGAAACTCAAAATATGTATAGGAATAATTTGGATAGAAAAGTAGAGTTAATTAAGAAAAAGTATAAAGAATTAAGAGAATTGATAATAAGTGAAAGCGATAGAAATATTAGTGGTGAAAAACTTAATAGTTTAGTTCATAAAGAACATACTTCTAAGAAAAGTATAAGTGAATTACAAGAAGCTTTTAAAAAAATAGATGAAGAAACTAAAATTGTAGATAAATTAAAAAAAGAACAAAATTTAGAAGAGAGGTAATATTATGGCAGAATTTTCTCCAATGATGCAACACTATTTAGAAACAAAGGAACAATATAAAGATTGTATTTTGTTTTATAGATTAGGAGACTTTTACGAAATGTTCTTTGAAGATGCACTAACCGCTTCAAGAGAACTTGAAATTACCCTAACAGGTAAAGACTGTGGACAAGCAGAAAGAGCACCAATGTGCGGTGTTCCATTTCATGCTGCTGAAATGTATATTGCAAGATTAATTTCTAAAGGATATAAAGTAGCAATATGTGAACAATTAGAAGATCCTAAAAATGCAAAAGGAATTGTAAAAAGAGATGTTATAAGAGTTGTAACACCTGGCACAGTTATAGAATCTAATCTATTAGAAGAAAAGAAAAACAATTATATAATGAGTATATTTAAAAAAGGAATATATTTTGGATTAGCTGTTTGTGATATATCAACAGGAGAATTTTATGCTACCAGTATTAACGAATCAAATAATTTTGAAAGATTATTAGATGAAATGTCACGTTTTGCTCCATCAGAAATAGTAGTAAATAGCTTATTATATTTGGCAAATACAGAAATAGACAAAATAAAAGAAAGATTTAACTTATATGTTTCACAAGTTGAAGACGAAGTGTTTAGTGAAGATGTAGAGAACATTAAAAATAATTATGAAGTAATAACAGATTATGGTGAAAAAATAGAAGACCTTCATAATAACTTATTTATGGTTTCAGCCGTAAATGGTCTTTTAGCATATTTAAATCAAACACAGAAAATCAAACTAGAACATATAAACAAAATCCAAGTATATAGTACAAATAGATATATGGCACTTGATATAAGTGCCAGACGTAATCTTGAAATAACTGAAAAAATGAGAGATAAGGCAAAGAAAGGAACTCTTTTATGGGTATTAGATAAGACTTCAACTTCTATGGGTGGAAGAATGCTAAGAAGATGGCTAAACGACCCATTGATAGATAAATATGAAATTACAGGAAGACTTGATACAGTAGAAGAACTAAAAAATAGCCTAATGCTAAGAGGAGATATCATAGAAAAGCTAAAAAAAGTTTATGATATTGAAAGGCTAATTGGTAAGATTTCATATGGGAATGCAAATGCAAGAGATATGATATCATTAAAAGCTTCGGTAAAAGAATTGCCTGAAATTAAAAAAATATTATCAACTACTAACTCTAATATGTTAAAGAAATTGTATAAGGATTTAGATGAATTAAAAGATGTTTATGACTTAATAGAAAATGCAATAATAGAAGAACCACCTATATCTGTTAAAGAAGGTGGAATGATAAAAAAAGGATATAACAGTGAAGTAGATGAGCTAAAATCTGCTACTACAGATGGAAAAAAATGGCTTATGCAGTTAGAAGTTGATGAAAAAGAAAAGACAGGAATTAAGAATTTAAAAGTAGGATTTAATAAAGTATTTGGTTATTTTATAGAAGTAACAAAATCAAACTTAAATCAAGTTCCAGATAGATTTATAAGAAAGCAGACCTTAACTAATGCAGAGAGATTTATTACAGAAGAATTAAAAGAGTTAGAAGATAAAATATTAGGCTCACAAGAAAAACTTATAGATTTAGAATATAATCTATTTTTAGAAATAAGATGTAAACTTGCTTGTGAAATTGCTAGAATTCAAAAAACAGCAAATGTTATATCTACCTTAGATGTATTAACATCTTTTGCAACTGTTGCTGAAGACTTAAACTATGTAAAACCAGAAATTACAGAAGATGGAATAATAGATATCAAAGGTGGAAGACATCCTGTAATAGAAAAAATGCTACCAAGTGGTGCCTTTGTTGATAATGATACATATTTAGATAAAGCACACGATAGATTATCTATAATAACAGGACCTAATATGGCTGGTAAATCAACATATATGAGACAAGTTGCATTAATAACTCTTATGGCTCAAGTAGGAAGTTTTGTACCCGCAACTAGTGCAAGTATTGGAATTGTAGATAAAATATTTACAAGGGTAGGTGCATCAGACGATTTGAGTATGGGACAAAGTACATTTATGGTTGAGATGATGGAAGTTGCAAATATCTTAAAAGAGGCAACATCAAATAGTTTAGTTATATTAGATGAAATAGGAAGAGGAACATCAACCTATGATGGATTATCAATTGCATGGGCAGTTGCATCATATATTGCAGATAAAGAAAAATGTGGTGCTAAAACATTGTTTGCAACACATTATCATGAGTTAACTCAGCTTGAAGATAAAGAAGAGGGTATAAAAAATTATTCTATAGCAGTTAAAGAAAAAGGTGAAGATATAATCTTTTTAAGGAAAATTGTAGAAGGTGGAACAGATGAATCTTACGGTATACATGTTGCAAAATTAGCAGGTGTTCCAGCACCAGTAGTTAAAAAAGCAAATGAGATATTAAAAAGCCTAGAAAGAAAAAGTAGTATAATTCAAAATGTAGACAAATCACCAAAGGCATCTAGCTGTGGACAATTAGATATGTATAACTATAAACTTGCAGAACTTGCACACGAAATAGATAGAATTAACTTGAATGAATTAACTCCAATAGAGGCGCTTAATACATTAGTAAAGCTAAAGGAAAGCGTATCATAAAATAGAAAGCAAGAGGTCACAAATTGTGACCTCTTGTTTTAATTAGATAAACAAATTAGTAAATTTAGTTGAAATTCTGCAAAATTTATGTTAATATAATAACATAAATTTTGCAGAAGATCCTCTTATCTTAGCAACATTGAGATAAGTTTATATAGATGAAACTATTAACAAGCATAAGCCAAATGGCAGGAGGTAAAAATGCAAAGAAAAACAATACAGTGCAGAGGTATTATACACGGAGCATTTTATATGAAAAATACGTGTGGAAATACCAAAGAAATTCTTTGGGGGCGTTCGCAAAGTACTTTAATGGAAATGTTTAAGTATGGCAGAGACAACGACGGAAAAATTACTATTGCTGAACGTGAAAAAAATTGGGGAAGCAGAAGAAAGTATCTTTAGTGGTCGCAATGCGACCGCTTTCCCTATAATTCAAGAGTAATCCCCTAATTTACTGGGGGATAATTATGGTACAATTCAATGTTTGGATGATGCCTTTCAAATCATATATTTACTTGGCAAATATTTTAAAAATTCATTAAATACTGCTTGACATCATAAAACATATGTTCTATAATACTATTATATTATAACAAGGATGGTGGTATTAATGGAAAATGAAAATAATAGTATAGTACCAATAAATGAAGAATTAGATGTAATGACATATGAAGTAGAAAATATTAAAAACTTGATTTATACAATAAGAGGAAAACAAGTAATACTAGATAGTGATGTGGCTATGTTATACAAGACAGAAACTAGGAAAATTAATCAAACAGTAAAAAGAAATATAGAAAGATTTCCAGAAAAATTTTGCTTTAAATTGTTGGAACAAGAATTTGAAAACTTGAAATCACAATTTGTGACTTCAAGTTTGAAGAATGAAAACTTATATGGGGGAAGAAGAAAGTTACCATTAGTTTTTACAGAACAAGGAATTGCAATGCTTTCTGGATTATTAAGAAATGAAGTAGCAATAGGGGTAAGTATAAAGATAATGGATGCATTTGTGGAAATGCGAAAATTTATAGCAAATAATGCTAATATATTTAATTTATCAACTAGAGTTGAAAATAAATTTTTAGAATATGACAGAAAATTTGATATAGTATTTGATGAATTACAAAATAAAAAAGAAACAGAATTTAAACAAAAGATTTTCTTTAATGGACAGATTTATGATAGCTATAGTTTAATAATCGATATTATAAAAAGAGCAAAAAGTAAAATTTTAATCATAGATAATTATATTGATGACAGTATTTTAAAAATATTATCAAAGAAAAATAAAGATGTAGAAGTTGTTATTTTAAGTTCACAAAATTGTAATCTTAATAAATTAGATATCAGTAAATTTAACAAACAATATCCAACATTAAAAATTTCATATACAAACAAGTTTCACGATAGATTTATAGTAATTGATAATAAAGAATTATATCACTCAGGAGCATCATTAAAAGATTTAGGAAAGAAGTGTTTTGCAATTTCTAAAATAGAAGATAATGAGTATATAGAGAAATTTAACAAAATCTAATAAAAATCTTTTAAAAAAGGCTTGACAAAGCATAAAAAATGGTGTAAAGTATATTAGCATTACACTAAAAGAGGTAATTAGTATGGAAAAGAATGTTAAAGTAAGTATGTTATGCCAAATATATGGTAAACTTTTAACTGAAAAACAATATAGTTTCTTAGATGATTACTATAATAATGATTATTCTTTATCTGAGATTGCCGAAAATTATGGAATTACAAGGCAAGCAGCTAGAGATAATATTGTGAAGGGGGAAAATAAACTTTTCGAATACGAAGAAAAGCTAGGAATAATGAAAAAGACTTTAAATCAAGAACAACAAATAGTAAAAATACTTTCTGAATTAACAAAAATACAAAATAAGTTTTCAGATGAACAAATTGCTAGTATTTTAGAAAATGTAAAAAAAGAATTAAATTGTTTAGTTTAAGATTAGGAGGAAGATATGGCTTTTGAGGGATTATCTTCAAGATTACAAAGCATAACAAGAAAATTTGGTGGAAAAGTAAGAGTTACCGAACAAGACTTAAAAGATATGTTAAGAGAAGTTAAACTTGCACTTCTAGAAGCGGATGTAAACTATAAAATTGTAAAAGATTTTATAGCTATTATACAAGAAAAGGCTTTAGGTCAAGATGTGCTTAAATCTTTAACACCAGGACAACAAGTTGTAAAGATTGTTAAAGATGAACTTGTAGAGTTACTTGGGGGAACGGAAAGTAAGATTAATTTTACACCAAATCCACCAACAGTTATAATGCTTGTAGGTCTTCAAGGTTCAGGAAAAACAACAACTGCTGGAAAACTTGCAAATCTTTTAAGAAAACAAGGTAAAAATCCATTACTTGTTGCATGTGATGTATATAGACCAGCTGCTATAAAACAATTACAAGTAGTTGGAAAGCAACTAAACATTCCGGTTTTTGCAAATGAAGCTTCAAAAGATGTTTCACACATTGCAAAACAAGCTATGAATATTGCTATATCAAAACTAAATGATGTTGTTATTATAGATACTGCAGGTAGACTTCATATTGATGAAGAACTTATGGAAGAGTTGAAAGGTCTAAAAGCAAATGTAAAGCCTCACGAAATATTATTAGTTGTAGATGCAATGACAGGTCAAGATGCAGTAAATGTTGCTACTTCATTTAATGACGCAGTACGGAATAGATGGTGTTGTACTTACAAAACTTGATGGTGATACTAGAGGTGGTGCTGCTTTATCAGTAAAAAAAGTTACAAACCGTCCAATAAAATTTGCAGCAACTGGTGAGAAATTAAGTGATATAGAGGTGTTTCATCCAGAAAGAATGGCATCAAGAATATTGGGCATGGGTGATGTTTTATCAATTATAGAAAAGGCAGAAGAAGCCTTTAGTGAAGAGGAAGCTTTAAAGCTAGAACAAAAACTAAGAAAACAAGAATTCGATTTAGACGATTATTTAACACAATTAAGACAAGTAAAGAAAATGGGTTCATTTTCATCTATATTAAAAATGATACCAGGTATGAATAAACTAAAAGATATCAATGTAGATGACAAGGAATTTGTTAAGATAGAAGCTATTATTTGTTCTATGACCAAAAAAGAAAAAAGAAATACTAAACTATTAAATGGAAGTAGAAGAAAAAGAATAGCAAATGGTGCAGGTGTTACTGTACAAGATGTTAATAAATTTATGAATTCGTTTGAAGTGACACAAAAAATGATGAAGAAAATGAAAAATGATAAAAACATTAAAAATATGTTAAATGGAATTAATCCAGAAGATTTGAAAAATTTTAAGATGTAAATATGTCATTAAGTTTTTAAATTTTATAGATAATTTAATTTTTAGGAGGTGAATTTAAATGGTAAAAATAAGATTACAAAGATTTGGTGCTAAAAAAGCTCCATTTTATCACATAGTAGTAGCAGATTCTAAATCACCAAGAGATGGAAAAATAATTGAACAAATTGGAACATACAATCCAATGACAGAACCATCAACAATAGTTATAGATAAAGAAAAAGTTGCTGAATGGATAAAAAATGGTGCAAAACCAACAGATACAGTAAAAGCTTTAATAGAAAAAGCTAACTAGGAGGTTCATATATATGAAAGAAATGCTTGAAATTATGATTAAAAATTTAGTAGAAAATCCAAATGAAGTTCAAATTACTGAAAATTCTAAAGAAAATGCTATTACTTATGAAGTAAAAGTGGCAGAAGCTGATATGGGAAAAGTAATTGGAAGACAAGGAAGGATTGCTAAATCAATAAGAACTGTTGCAAAAGCAATTGCTGCAAAAGAAGATAAAAAAGTAAATATTGAATTTGTAGGATAAATTTATGGAACAGTTAATGGAAATTGGTCAAATAGTTAATACATATGGTATAAAAGGCTTTTTGAAAGTTGTTCCTTACACGGATGATATAACAAGGTTTGAAGATTTAAAATCAATATATGTAGAAACAAAGAATTCTTTAAAAACATTTATTATCGAAGATGTTAAATATAGTAAAAATTTAGTACTATTAAAATTAAAGGGAATTGATGATATAAATGCTGCTGAAATTTATAAAAATTGCTATTTAAAAATAGAAAGAAAAGATGCAGTAGAATTACCAAAAGATTCATACTTTATTATAGATTTAATTGGAATTACTGTATTTAGTGATAATAATGAAGAATTAGGTAACATTATAGATGTATATTCTACTGGTGCCAATGATATATATGTTGTTAAAAACGAATTAGGAAAACAAGTTCTTCTTCCTGCAATAGGAGAAGTTATTAAGAATGTAGATATCAAAAGTAAAAAAATGATAGTGCATTTAATAGAAGGACTTGTATAGGAGGAAATATGAAATTTGATATTTTAACTCTTTTTCCAGAAATGTTTGAACCGTTATTTAAAAGTGTTATAGGAAAAGCTATAGAAAAAGAAATAATAGATATAAATGTTATAGATATTAGAGATTTTTCTAAAGATAAGCACAAAAAAGTAGATGATACACCATATGGTGGTGGAGCAGGAATGGTTATAAGACCAGATGTTGTATATGATGCATTTTCATCTTTAAAAAGAGATGATGCAAAAGTTATATATATGTCACCACAAGGAAACGTATTGGATCAAAAGAAAGTAGAAAATTTAAGCAAAGAAAGTCATATTATTCTTCTTTGTGGACATTATGAGGGAATAGACCAAAGAGTAATAGAGGAAATTAAACCAGAAGAAATTTCTATTGGAGATTATGTGCTAACTGGTGGAGAAATTCCGGCGATGGTACTAATTGATAGCGTATCAAGATATGTAGAAGGTGTTTTAAATGAAGAATCTATAAATGAGGAATCATTTTCAAACGGACTTTTAGAATATCCACAATACACAAGACCAGAAATTTTTAAAGGAAGAAGAGTTCCAGAAGTGCTTTTGAGTGGTCATCACGAAAATATTCGCAAATGGAGAAGAAATGAATCAATAAAAAATACATATTTAAAAAGACCACATCTTTTAAAAAATGTAGATTTAACTAAAGAAGATATTAAATATATTGAAGAATTGAAAAATATTAGTAATTAGAAATTACGAAAAATCCATAAAAATAATAAAGATAGGAGGAAGTTTTTTAAATGGATATTATGAAATCTATACAACATGAACAAATGAAAAATAAAGTTCCAGTATTAGATGTTGGAAATACAGTAAGAGTTCATGTTAGAATTAAAGAAGGAAACAGAGAAAGAATACAAGTA
>JAAVZA010000067.1 GCA_022791395.1 Clostridia bacterium | reverse complement strand
TATTCGGCGATTGTCTATAGCGCGAACGCCTCTAATGTTGATTCAGTTTGGATTAATGGGCGCCAAGTTTTAAAGAATAAGCAATCCATTTTCAATCAAAAACACGTTAAGGAATCGTTAGCTAAAGAAATGCAGACGTTTAGGCAACGCGCCATTGAGCGCGCGAAAGAATTATAAAAAGGAAGCGTATCGACGAAAAATGAGAGGATGATGGAAGGTGAGGTTTAGGCTTTAGCTTCTCCCTCTCTTGCGCATCAGGAAGTTTCCGTGAAACTATCAGTTAACCGCCCCTAGGGTTAATCCGTTAAAAGAGATATCACAATAAAGCCTTTAATAGTTTATGTTAGATTAGAATTGAAACTCATAATAAATTGGGGTATAATTAGAAAAAAATGGAATAGGGGAGAGATGTATTGTTAAATCATTTATCAAATGGAATTTTTTATTTATTGGCGGCTATCCCTATAGCCTTGTGTATAGTATTAGTTGTTATTAGTTTAAAATTTATTTTAGGTAAAAAAGCTGATATAACGTTTTTCAATACATTCAATGAGCTAATGTGGTTGATTGTTGTCATTAGTATTTTGCTAATTACGGGGATAATTGAAGCAATTATAGGAGGGACATTTGGTGTTACATCTATTTTAGATGGAAGTTCAGTCGTGAGTTTAACTCTTCTGTCAGAGGGAATTACTCCTGCTACCCTTTTAAATATTTTATTATTTATTCCCTATGGTTTTTTTTCTGTCTTAGTATTTAAAAAAATTAAATCTCGACAGATTTATGGAATATTAATTGGATTTTTATTCACATCTATTATTGAAACTATTCAATTATTTACAGGCCGCTTTTTTCAACTAGATGATATTATTATGAATACATTAGGCACGTATATAGGAGTTTTATTAGGAAAAAAATTATTAGATTTAAAACGGAAATAAATTTTAAATAGTAAAAAAGTAAGTAGAATGACTATAGTCATTCTACTTACTTTTTTTATTAGACAACCTTAAGGATGGGGGAGCCCATTTTAGCTGACTCATTCCATGTTCAATGGTTCATTTCACACTTGGTGTTCGCGTCTAACCTATCGGGAGTATAAACAATACCTCCAGTAACCATTGAAAGGTGAGTTCTTCAAATGAATCTCAGGGCATAGGTATGAAACTGAAGTTAGATTCAGGGGAGATGGGATAATCGAATGATCTTTGTTTTAGTGTTTGATAAGAGTAGACAGGAGACTTAGGAAACGAGAGTTCTAATCTTTCTTTATTTAAGATTTAGAGGGGACGTTTGTGATAGAAGTAAAAGGGGAGCGAATTCGCTCCCCTTTAT
>JAAVZA010000016.1 GCA_022791395.1 Clostridia bacterium | reverse complement strand
TTAGCAATAATAGATGATAAAGACAGGGGGTTAATAGAAATGGCAGAAGAAAAACACAAAATAATAAAAGAAGCAAAAGAAGAAGTAGAAGAAATATTATCAGATGCAGTAATAAAAGAATTAAATGAATTAAGACAAACATCAATATGGGAAGAAAACTCTGCAAGATATTATGCAAGGGAACAGGGATTAAAAGAAGGAAGAAGATTGGGCATAAAAATGGGTAAAGAAGAAGGTAGAAAAGAAGGCAGAGAAGAAGGTATACAGCAAGGGATAAAGAAAGGTGCGAAGGAAAAACAAATAGAAATTGCAAAAAGGATGTTAAAGAATGGAATGAAACTAGAAGATATACAAGAAATTACAGAGTTAACCAAAGAAGAAATAGAAAATTTAATATAGAGAAAAGCAGGTGTTAGCCTGCTTTAATTTATGCCTATATAGTTATTATTTTCGTAAACAACTAACCAATAACACTTTACGAATAAAAAAAATAAGTATATAATAGTGGAAAATGTTTGGAAGGAAGAATTATGGATTACGAACAAATAGAAAAATATGTAAAAGAAAGATTATCTGAAAAAAGATTTATTCATTCTAAAGGAGTTGCTAAACGTGCAGTAGAACTTGCAAGAATATATGGCGAAGATGAAGAAAAAGCGAGATTAATTGGAATTGCACATGATATTGCAAAAGAAATACCAAAAGAGGAAGCTTTAAAATATGCTATAGAAAATGAAATTGAATTTGATGAAATAGAAAAAAATGAGCCAGGATTATGGCATTCTAAAATAGGAGCAGATATTGTAGAAAAAAGATTTGGATTTAGTAAAGATATGAAACAAGCAGTACTATATCATACAACTGGAAATGTTAATATGAATACAATGGATAAAATAGTATATATAGCAGACAAGACAGAAGAAAACAGAACAAATCGAGATTTAGTAATTGCAAGAGAAGTAAGCAACCAAAATTTAGACAAAGGACTTTTATTAGTAGCAAAAAGAACTATTGAATATAGTTTAGCCAAAAATAGTTTAATACATCCAGACACAATAAGTTTAATGAATCATATAATAATGAATAACCAAAATATAAATTGAATATTATAAATATAAGGCATATATTGCATTTTAGTGATAAATGGTATAAAATATCAAAAAGAAAAAGGTGATAAAATGCAAGTAGAAATTAATGGATACAATATTAATTATGAAGTAGAAGGAAATGGAAAAAATATTATATTATTACATGGGTGGCTTGCAAACCTAGAAACAATGAAACCACTCGCAAACCATTTAAAAAAATACTTTAAAGTATATAATGTTGATATAATAGGTTTCGGTAAAAGTGACTTACCGAAAGAGCCAATGAACACAAATGATTTTGGGGATTTTTTAAATGCATTTATAGAAAATTTACATATAGAGGAACCAATATTAATAGGTCATTCAAATGGTGGTAGAACTATTTTAAACTTTACAGGTAGAAGATTAAAGCCAATTAAGAAGATTGTTTTAATAGATTCAGCAGGAATAAAACCAAAAAGAAACTTAAAATATTATATAAAGATTTATACATATAAGGCTATAAAAGCTATATTAAAATTATTACCAGATAAAGAAAAATATAATAAAATAAGAGAAAAAAGTTTAAGTAAATTTGGTTCACAAGATTATAAGGACTCACCAGAAGTACTAAGAAAAACAATGTCTAATATAATTAATGAAGATATGACGCCATTACTTAATAATATAGAAGCCTCAGCATTATTAATATGGGGAGAAGAGGATACAGCAACTCCTATTAGAGATGCTAAAATAATTGAAAAATGCATTCCAGATGCAGGATTAGTAAGTTATAAAGGAGCTGGACATTTTTCATATATAGATCGATTGGCAAATGTTTTAGCAGTATTAGATGAATTTTTAAAAAATGATAAACTATAAGGGGGAAAAATGTTAGAACAAATATTAGTAATATGCTTATTTTTAATTTTATTTATATATTTGAATAAAAAAATAAGAAATAGTTTTCATATATTACAATTAGAACATTATCAATTAGAATCATATAATAAATGGATAAAAAATCATATTAATATAGTATTTTCATTAAAAGAAATATTGATATTTATAATAATCATATCGATAAGTTTTATTAATCTAAAAATAGCAATAGTATTAGGAATATTATTAATTTTAGTTTTATATATAACTTTTCCAAAACAGAAAGAAAAAAAACCACTTGTTATAACAAACAGAATAAAGAGAATGTACATAACAAATACAATAATCTTCTTGTTAATTGCAATATTAACAACTATTTTTGATTTTAAAATAGGAATTATAGCAACAATCATTTATACTTGTTTAGCATACATAATAGTAGAATTAATAAATATAATAAATAAACCAATAGAAAAATCAATTCAGAACAAATTTTATAATAGTGCAAAAAGAAAATTAAAAGAAAACGAAAATTTAAAAGTAATAGGAATTACAGGAAGTTATGGAAAGACTAGTACCAAATATATTGTTTCAACTATATTAGAACAAAAGTATAATGTATTAATGACACCAGAAAGTTATAATACAACAATGGGAGTAGTAAGAACAATAAATGAACATATGAAACCAGAACATCAAATATTTGTATGTGAAATGGGAGCAAGACATATAGGGGACATTAAAGAAATATGTGATTTAGTAGCACCAAATTACGCAATATTAACATCAATTGGTCCACAGCACCTAGATACCTTTAAAACACTAGAAAATGTAAAGAAAACAAAAATGGAATTAGTAGATGCAATAAAAGAAGATGGAATTGCATTTGTAAATGAAGAAGATGAAAATATAAAGACCATATCAATTACAAAGAAAAATATTAAATATGGACTAACAAAAGAAAATTGTGAATACTATGCAGACAATATTCAAATCACAGAAAAAGGTTCAAATTTTGATATTCATACGAAAGATGGAATAATATCAGTAAAAACAAAATTATTAGGAAGTAATAATATTATAAATATTGTGGCAGCAGTATCAATTGCGAAAGAATTAGGACTAAGTGATGAGGAAATTAAATTAGGAATTAGAATGTTAAAGCCAGTTCCTCATAGATTAGAATTAATTCGGAGGAGGAAATGGGAGCATTATCATTGATGATGCGTTTAATTCTAATATTAAAGGTGCAGCTGCAGCATTAGAAGTATTAAAAAACTTTAAGGAAAGAAAAAAAATATTAGTAACACCTGGAATGGTAGAACTAGGAGATAAACAATACGAATATAATAAAAATTTTGGAAAACAAGCGTCAGAAAGTGCAGACTACATTATATTGGTAGGCGAAAAACAAGCTATACCAATAGAAGAGGGATTACAAGAAATGCATTATCCACAGGAACAAATATATATAGCTAATAATTTAGATGAAGCTATTAAGCAAATGAATAAAGTAATAACAAAAGATAGTGTTGTATTATTAGAAAATGATTTACCAGATAATTATTTATAGGAGGATGATAATAATGAAAACAAAATTAGGTCTTATATTTGGAGGAAGAAGTGTAGAACACGAGGTTTCTATTATAACAGCTATAGAAACAATGAATCATATGGACAAAGACAAATATGAAATTATACCAATTTATATTAGTAAGCAAGGTTTACTATATACAGGAGATATTCTGTTTGATTTAGAAGCTTATAAAAATATGGAAGAACTTATGAAAAAGGTAAATCAAATTACAATAGTAAATGATGGAGAAAAAGTAAACTTGCTTCGTTACCCAATAAAGAAATTTGGAGAAAATGTAATCAATACAATAGATGTTGCATTTCCTGTTATGCATGGAACAAATGGAGAGGATGGAACAATACAAGGTTATTTAGAATTAATCAATGTGCCATATATTGGATGTGATATTTTATCTTCAAGTATTGGAATGGATAAAATAATAATGAGAAAAGTATTAAAAGAATCAGGATTACCAGTACTAGACTATGTAACATTCTATTCTATGGATTATATGAAAGATGAAGAAAAGTACATAAAAGAAATAAACCAAAAGTTAAGATTCCCAGTCATAGTAAAAGCTGGAAATTTAGGATCAAGTGTTGGAATAAAAAAAGCAAAAGATTCAAAAGAACTAGAAGAAGCAATCGAATTTTCAATGAAATTTTCAGATAGAATTATAATAGAAAATGCAGTAGTGAATTTAAAAGAAATAAATTGTTCAGTAATGGGAGATATGGTAGATGCCGAAGCCTCAGAATGCGAAGAACCCGTTTCAACAGATGAAATATTAAGTTATACAGATAAATATTTAGGAGGGTCTAAAACAGAAGGAATGGCAGCATCAGATAAAAAACTTCCAGCTGACATTTCAGATGAAATAAGAGACAAAATAAGAAAACTTGCTGTAGAAACGTTTAAAGTTTTAGGTTGTAGTGGAGTATCAAGAGTTGATTTCTTACTAGATAAAGATACAAACGAAATATATATTAATGAAATTAATACAATACCAGGAGCATTATCTTATTATCTATGGGAAGCAACTAATAAAACATTTACACAAGAGATAGATGAATTAGTAGAATTAGCATACAAAAGACAAAGACAAAGAGAAAAAAGAGTATACTCTTATGACCAAAATATCTTAGCGTTAGTATCTAATGGAAAATTTAAAGGAAGTAAAGGTATGAAGAAATAAAGGAAGACATATAGTCTTCCTATTTATTAAAATAAGGAGAAATAAAATGCAAGTAAATGTAGAAATAACTTCAAAACAAATTTTTAAGGACCACGAAGATGGAGAATCGCATAAATGCTTAGGAGAAATAACCTATCATAATAATGGAACAGTGCTAGAATTTACAGAAAAATATGAAGAACAAGAACTAAAATTTAAAATGACTATATTAGAGGAAAAGATTATTACTAAAAGAAATGGACAAGATATGATATTTGATTTGAAAAATAAAAATAAATCAGTTCTAGCTACTCCATATGGAGAAATTAAACTAATAGTATCAACTAAGAAAATTGACATATTAAAATCTAATAATGAAATAAAACAAATATATTTAGAATATGAAATAGAATTAGAAAATGGTGAAAGATACGATAATGTGGTACAAATAAGTATTAATTAAGTAAAAAAATAAAAAATGCCTTACCGATTAATGAATAAATGGTAAGGTATTTTTTTAACATAAACTATTGAAATAAGGCTATATTCTTGGTATAATAAATGCACCATAGATATGGGAGGATGTCAAATGATTTTTAAAGACTATTATAAGATATTAGGATTAGATAATAATAAAATAACTATGGACGATATAAAACAAGCGTATCGTGAACAAGCAAAAAAATATCATCCAGATGTAAATGTAGGAAATATAGCTTCTGAAGAGAGGTTTAAAGATATAAATGAAGCATATCAGGTGTTATCAAATGTGGTAACAAAAAGAAAATATGATAGAATGTGGAATACACATATAGGAAATAAAAGAAAAAAACAGCAATATCAAGAAAGTAAGCGCGGAAGAGATGCAGTATTTAGCGATTTCTTTAATATGTTTTTTGGAAATATAAAGGAAGAAAGACAAGAGGAAAATAAAGATAGTAAAAAACCAAAAATAAAAGGTGAAAATGTAGAAACAGAAGTACCAATTTCTATTATGGAAGCCTTCTATGGAATGAATAAAAAAGTATCATTAAGAACTGTAGATGCAAAAATGAAAACCTTTGATATTAAAGTACCTGCAGGAATTAGAAATGGTGAAAAAATTAGATTAATAGGGCAAGGAAAAACAGGACAAAACGGTGGAAAAAATGGAGATTTATTTATAAAAATCAAAATTGAAAAAGACAATAGGTTTGAATTAATAGGATATGATTTATATACACATTTAAATTTAACACCATGGGAGGCAGCACTAGGTACAAGAGTAAATCTTGAAGGAATAGATGATACAGTTTCTGTATATGTTCCAGCAGGGATAGAAAGTGGAGAGAAACTACGTATAGCAGGAAAGGGATATAAAGACGGAAAAGGTGGAAGAGGAGACCTTACTGCAATAGTAAAAATAATGGTGCCTAAAAAATTAACAGAAGAAGAACAAAATTTATATGAAAAATTAAAAGAAATATCAAACTTTAATCCAAGAGCAAACTAATACAATATTAAAAACAATATAAAAATGTTAACATAAATAAAAATAGCAAAAAGCATTGACATAATAAGGGAAAAGGTATATAATTGTGTATAGTGGTAAAAAAAGAACAACTATACATATGATAAAAAATAAAAAGCGGGGTAATAAAATGGAAAGTTTTGAAGGCAAGCATTTTAGTATAACAGACCCAAAAGATGTAAATACAGTAATATATAGAATAAATAAAACAGAAAAGGAGTTTTTGAAAGATTCACCAAAATTCACAGTTGAAAGATTAGATTATATGGAAGAATTAAATGGAGAATTAAAAAAGAAAACCTTTTTTGTTGATCATCCATCGCCAGATGGAGAGCAATTAGTGATTTTATCATTTGGAAAAGATAAGGTAGTAGTAAATACTGGTATTATGGAAGAAGAAAAACTACGTATTTCTAAAAAACCAATGCCTGTTAAATTTAATACTTTATATTCAGAAGAAGAATCTGTATATAAAGAATTTAAATATACACCAAATTTAAAAAGGCCAATATCAATAATTGACCCAGAAACCACAGAAGAAATAAAACCAATAGTATATTTGGATAAGGAAACTAATGAGGTAAAAGGTAAGTGTAAATTAAAACCATATAAATCTTATTTCGCATTTGAGATAAGAGAAGATTAAAGGAGAGTAAAAATGGAAAATTCAATTGAAAAACCAGCAAATTACACAGTAGTTTTTGGAGATATGGCATATGATGGAAAGAAAAAACAAATCGAGTGTCCACCAACAACAGTTAATAATAGAAAAATGTTACCAAAATGCAGAGTACCAATGCAAGAAGGAGAAATAATAGTAAATATAATGGCAGCAAAGGCTAGATATGATAAAGATGAAAATGGGAAAATAATAAGAATAGAATTTGAAGAAAAAGATATTGCAGCTGGTAGTGAAAGATAAACTTATACAAAAGATAGAGGTGAATTTCTATGGGATATAAAATAGAAGGAACTATGAGAAGAAATAAAAAGAATTTTATAATATTTGCAATACTATGGGTAATTTTATCCATAGTATTTGTCATGCCAATATCATATAGCATTACTAATGCTTCAATTGGTGGACAATTTGATATGGGAAAATTCTTTAATGGGATATATGAAGGAATTACAAATTTAGGGACAGTTATAGGTAAAACCTTTACTCCTGATTATATGAGTACATTTTTCTCTACATTACTAAAATTTAGTGTCTTATATGCGATATTCGTATTGATAGGATTAATAAAAACAGCTCCTAAAAATGAATATTCAGATATAGAACATGGATCAAGTGATTGGTCAAAAAATGGAGAACAATACAGAATTTTAAGTGATAAAAAGGGAATAATCTTAGCAAAAAATAATTATTTACCAGTAGATAAAAGAGGAAATGTAAACGTATTAGTAGTTGGACGGATCTGGTTCTGGTAAATCAGCATCATACTCAATACCAAATGCCTATCAAATGCTTGGTTCATACGTATTTACAGACCCAAAAGGAGAATTATACGATAAAACAGCAGGATACTTAAAACAACATGGATATGATATAAAAGTACTAAATCTAGTACGTCCACAAAATAGTGATGGATATAACCCATTAATGCATATATCAAGTGAACTAGATGTAGATGTTATAGCAAATACAGTAGTAAAAGGGCAAAAAACAGAGTCAGGACAAGATCCATATTGGGATGATATGGCAGAAATGTTATTAAAAGCGTTGATTTATTACTTGATGGCAACTAGGCCACCAGAAGAGCAAAACTTAGCAAGTTGTGCAGAATTAGTTAGAGCAGCAAATAAAAATGGTGGAAGTAACTTACTTACAGAATTAATGAATCAATTGCCATATGACCATCCAGCTAGAATGAACTATAAATCAATTGAAATTGCTCCAGAAAAAACATATGGGTCAATACTATCTAGCTTACAATCAAAACTAGGAAAATTTGATTCAAAAGAGATAGCAGAGTTAACGTCAACAAATACAATAGATTTTGAAGAAATAGGAAGTAAAAAAACAGCGGTATATGTTATATCATCAGATACACATACGGCATATGATTTCTTACTTACAATATTCTTCTCACAAATGATACAACAATTATACGATTTTGCAGATAGAAATGGTGGAAAATTACCAGTACCAACATACTTTATATTAGATGAGTTTGCAAACATTGGTAAAGTGCCAGACTTTGATAAAAAAATATCAACATCAAGAAGTAGAAAAATATCATTTAGTGTTATATTACAAAATTTAGACCAATTAGAAGCAGT
>JAAVZA010000015.1 GCA_022791395.1 Clostridia bacterium | reverse complement strand
GTCTCCTGTTGGCTTATATTCTGAATGTAATTTAAACATGTTACCTCCTTTTAGTCATTCAAAAAATTCATAACTAAATCTATAATTACTTCCTTTTCTTTTGGACTAGACTCTGCAATTAGCAATGTTAATGCTGCTAATGTATTATTATCAATTGTTTGTTTACCATTTTTATATAAAATATCATAAAAATTCAAAAAGTAAATAAACAAAGTTGCTGCAATTCTTTTATTACCATCTGCAAATACGTGATTTTTAACTATTAAGTATAAAAAATTAGCTCCTTTTTCTTCTATACTTTTGTATATATCTTGTCCATCAAAACTTTGATAAATATTTCCTATAATTGACTCTAAACCTTTATCTCTTTCAACTGCAAATAACGTACTTTCTTCATTAAATCTAAGTTTATTTATTATCTCTATACATTCTTTATATTCAATTCTTCTTTCATCTATATTTCCATCTATTTTCTTTAATGTTTTATGGTCGTAATCATCTAATAAGTCTAATGCTTTTGAATAATTACCAATTACTTTTAAAATTTCTTTAGCATCATTTCCTTCTAATCTTTCATCTATTCTATTTGCAATATCAATTAATTGTATTGTTTTTTCTAAATATTCCAATCTTTTTTGATTTACTACATACCCTTTTAACATATAATCTTTTAAAACTTTAGTTGCCCAACGTCTAAAAACGATACCTTTATTAGATTTTACTCTATATCCAATACTCAATATCATATCCAAATTATAATATTCAATATCTCTTTTTACATTTCTATTTCCTTCTTTTTGAACTGTCGCAAAATTTGCGACAGTTGGAATATCTTTCAATTCCTCTTTTAAAGCATTATTAATATGCTTTCCTATGGTTTTTACATCTCTACCAAATAACTCTGCCATTTGTTGCCTGTTTAGCCACACAGTTTCATCTTTTAAATTAACCTCTAATTTGACTCCCTGATTTTCAAATAAAATAATTTCATTTTTCTTTTCTTCCATAAGTACCTCCTTTTTTCTCTCTATTTTCTCTAACACGAATTTTACACGAATTAGGTCACAAACTTTATATTATCTTTCTATAACATCTTCTGTTTCTGATTTTCTTACATCTGTAATTATATTTCCTTTAAAATCCATAATAGGTATATTAGTTCCATCTAGTATAGTTTCTATTTTTGAAATTATTTTTGTTCTATTTGTTAATCCTACAACAACTCCAAGAAAGTCAGACATATCAATACTATCTAATACTTGTCTCTCACCTGGAAGATGTTTATATTCTCCTTCTCTAAATTTGCATTTATGAGCAATATTATTATTTATAACAATTCCTATTTTAAATCTCACATATCTAAGAAATGCAGAATCAGTATTTTCAAATTGTCCTAAAAATTCATTGTCTTCTGGATGTTTTATACAAACAGAAATATATTCTTCACCATTATATATAGGATTTTTTTCATCATAACATACACCATATTTTTCTTTTAAAATTCTTCTCGAATAAATGCATTTTCTTTCTATTATTTCTTTTAGTTGTTTTAAACCTGTTGCTATTACCCTATCTTCATCCCAAAATGGTATTCCTCCAGCTAATCCATGAAAATATGCATTTTCAATATCTATTTTTCTCATACATTTCTACTCCTGTTTTCCTATTTTCACTTAATCCTATCTTATCATTTTCTCAATAAAAACTTTAAAAAATTGTATATCATATAAAGCTTCTGGGTGCCATTGAACAGCTACAATATTATCTTTTTCAATACCTTCTATAATCCCATCTTTACTCATAGCTGTAATTTTAAAGTTTGGTGCTAAATCTTTAACTGCTTGTTTATGATATGAATTTACTTCTACTATGTTCTTTTTATATACTTGATGCAAAAATGAACTTGGATCAAGTTCCACTTCATGTTTGCTTTGGTCTCTTAAGTTATGATTAGGTATTTGTTGATGTAATGTCCCTCCAAATATTACATTTATTTCTTGTATTCCCGCACATATTCCAAGTATTGGTTTGTGTGAATTTGCGAATAATTGTACTAGGCTTTTTACTAATCCATATTCATCAAATTTATACTCTTTATCATTAATAGGCTCTTCTCCATAGTATTTAGGATGTACATCATTCACACTACCTGTTACAATTAATCCATCACACATATTGCATATCTCAGCTAAATTTTTTTCTGATACAACTGGAATAAGTAAAATTCCTAATTCATCAAATATATCCTTAAAAGAATTATCTAAACAATATCTCTTGCTAAATGGTTTATCTTGTTCACAATACTCTATTCTTTCAATTATTGCTATCTTCATAACATTTTTCTCCTATATCCCTTTTTTCTAATAAGTATTATATCACGTGGTACAAATGTTTGTAAACTTCTTTTATTATTTTTTGTAATTTTATAATTCAAATATCAAAAATGATGACTATGTTCTTAGCCACCATTTTACACGCTTATTTTAATTATCTTTTTTAATATACTTTATATATTCCATATTACTATTTTTGCTTCTTTTAACCATACATTCATACACTCTATCTCGTAAATCTTTTTGCTGTTCCTTTTTCGTTAAATCTTTATTTTGAAAAAATGGCCCATCTATATAGCTAACTATTTTTACTTTATTTTTTCTCTTTTCATCTTTTACATATGTATTAGTTAAAGAAAACACTGGTACATTTTGCTCTACTGGATATTTAAATGACACATCTTTAAAGGGTCTTATACTAGTATAATATGGCCAAATATGTGCTTCTGGATATATTGTTATAGAATATCCGCTTCTTTATTCTTTTTTCTATTACTTGCAGAAAGTTCTTCATTGCTTTTTTATCCCCAGGTATTGGTATTGCACCTAACATTTCTACTATTGTTTTTAAGAATCTCATAGATATATTTTCAGGATTTACTATAAAATAATTCCTTTTAGGATAGTTTGCAAGACTTGGTATAAATGTATCTGCAAATTCTTGAGTATGATTACAATATATAAAATATCCCTCTTTTTTATATTTCTTAAAGTTATCTTTTCCAACATATTTTATTTTAAATTTCATTTTAGCATATAAAAACTTAATAGGCATACTTATAAAATTTTGTAAAAGATAGGAGCAAATATTCCAAATAGGATTTTTGTGTATATATTTATAGTTTTCATCTATTATTCTAGGTGTTATCTTTGCAGCAGAAAATTCTTCATTCAATTCATCTTTATAATAAATTATCTTTTCTTCTTTCATACCTTCTCCTAAATCTTTGGGCGGATATAAAATCCGCCCATAACATTTATACATTTACTAAATCTTTTTCTGTAGTATATTCTAATGGAATACCATAAAACTCTTCATATACATTTTTCCAAACCTCGAAATTCTTTTCTTTCATCATTTCAGTATTTTCTTTATCTCGTAATGTTTCATCTGGATATATTGGCTCTCCAATATTTATAATATATTCTTGTACTGGGAAACCATCTTCACCAATAATATTACTATCCTCCATTGTTATAAAAACTGGAATTACTGGCACCTTATTTTTTGCAGCTAGTTTAAAGGCTCCATTTTTTAAAGGCTTTGGTTTTCTATAATTCCACCACATACTTTGTTCTGGATAAATTAGTATAAAATCTCCTCTTTGTAAAATAGTATCTACAGCCTTCATAAATTCTATCATTGTTCTTTTATTTGAACTTAGTGGTAATGTATCACAATTTCTAAAGAAGAAACCGTATAATCCTGGGAAATTTGTATAATTTCCTTCTCTTATTACTTTATATAATTTCTTTTCTTTAGATTTTCCAGATAATCTAAAAACTTGTTCAATTGAGAAGGAATCAAATGGATTAAAGTGATTACAAGTTATCATTGCCCCTGTTTCTACTTTTTGTAAATTTTCTATTCCATTTATTTCTTTTATTATTAGCTTGTTATCTTTTAATATATCATTTAAGAATCTTTCTCCCATTTTATTAGCCACTATATTTTTTAGCTTACTATAACTTTTTTTCTTTAAATAATCTACATTATCTGGTGTTAATGGTATTGTTGGTGGATCATTTTCTGCATCTATATCAAACTTTCCTTCTTTTTCTAGCTCTTGAATTTTTTCTAATATTTCTAATCTATTTTTAGATTTTTCCATCATTTCTTCTAGTTTGTCTGTAGCACCTCTATATTTTCTATCGTCACCCACACAACTATTCTCTTTTGCAGCAAGTTCAGCTAATCCTTTTTCTGCTTCTCTATCTTTAAACCTTTGTTCTTCTGTATAACTATCTTTTATTTTTAAAATCTCTTCATAAAATTCTGTTTTTCTAGCATATTTCCAAAAGTATTCATTATATGTTACATCTTCAAAATGCCATGGTTTATATGCAAAATTATAATGTATTAATTTAATATCCTCTGGTTTTGTATCAGTATTAACATAAGGCATTACATCCCAGTCATGACTAATTAAGGTTACTCTTCCTTTGCACAATCTATTTAAATAGTCTTGATCTTGTGCAACTGAAAACTTAACTTTTTCTAATAAATACAAAAATTTTTCTTGAAAATTAAATTTTCTTAATGCATCTAGATTCATTAACAATACACCCGCATTAAAATAATGTTTATATTTTGCTACTCCTACTACTAATTCTGCATAATCTTGAAAAACTTTATTGTATTGAATTATATCATCTGGTGCTGCTGCAACTAAATTTGTTCCCATATGTGTATTATATAGTTTAGATATATCACCTAACACTATAATATCGCTATCTAAGTATAATACTTTATTATATTGTGGATATAGTTCTGGCAAAAACAATCTAAAATATGTAGTATTTGTGTAATAATCACGTGTATACAATTTGTCTTGTACTTTTTCTATATAATAATTTAGATCTACAAATTCTATATTTACATTTTCACTTTCATATTTTTTTATTTGTTTTTTATGATTTTCTTTTACATTAGTATGCAAAATTTTTATAAAATAATTATAATCCTTACTTGAATTATCTATTAGACTCTGCAATGCAACCGCTAAAAATGGAGTATATGCATCATCTATGGCAAAGAATATTGGTATTTCATTATTTCTTTTATTCATATGTTTTTGTGCTCCTTTTATTTTCTTCATATTCTTTCTTTAGTTTTTTATATTCTTCTAAATCGGAGTCAAAAGTATAACATTTTAATACTTTGTGAACTTCTTCTACATTCCATTGTTTATAATTTTCCGTACGTGGATATGGCCATAATAATAGTCTCTTACAAAAATGACATATAACGGTACCTTTTCTATTAAATTTAGATTGTTCATTATATATTCTTGGAATAATTAGCTTTTTAGTTGTTGATCTATATATTGCATCTTGGTCTGCAAATAACATCTTCTTTGTTCTAATTAGATTACGTGCTTTTTCTAAAAGTTTTGTTTCTCTTATTTTTTTCATATTAAGTAGTAACATTCCTGCATTTATATAATCTGGCCAAATAAATATAGAACCATATTTCTCTTTAACTACAGCATATTCATATTGTGTAACATCTATACTATATAATTTTGATATATCGCTAGCCGCCATCATATCTATATCAAGATATAAAATTTTGTCTGGTATACCTTTAACTAAATCTGCCAGCAATCTTAAAAGAGTATATGGAGTACAATACGCAGTTTCATTTTTACACTTGCCAAATTCTTTTTCATACAATTCTGTTACATCTATTTTTATAACTTCATTATTAGCTTTCTTTGATTTTACAACTTTGTTTAAAAATTCAATTTGCTCATCTGTAATGCTTTTATAATCTTCCTTTATTCTTGAAAGGTCCATTGTAAATATGTAACATTTTATTGTTTCTTTTGTTTTATTTGTAATTGATATGAGTTCTGTAAGTGCTCCATCAAATACCTTAATATTTCCACATAAAAGTATATTTATCATCTTTTTTCCCCTATTTATTTTACTTTTCCATTATATATTAAATAAAAAATTTTTTCAATATTTCTACCGAATAATTAGTCAGGTTAATTCTCACTACTAATATTATTTTCTGGTCGTTCTTGCTTTTTTTCTTTTAATTGTCCTATCATTACTACTACAGCACTAATTATTACAAATAAATAAAAGTTTATTCCTCTGTTTAGTAATACTGCACTGCTTATCATTCCTCCAGAAAATACATTACTAAATATTTGGATGAAGGCTCCTTCACTTACCCCAACTGCTCCTGGTGATGGTATTCCTGAAACTGATGCAAAAACTAGTGCTTGTAATGCTATTATTTTTACTATAGTATGTCCTGATAATCCAAGTGAACAATATGTCCAATAAGTTATACTATAATATATAATAAATTGAATAGCTGTTGTAAATAGTACTTTTAACATAAGAAATCCATTGTTTTTTATATATACACTACTTGCTTGATATTTTTCTAGTTCATTTTTTAGTTTTTCTTGCTTTTCTTCAATATTTTTTATTCTAAAAAATTTCATTATCTTTATTGCAATATTTATTAGTCCATTTGACATTCTTTTTGATAATATACTTATTAATAATAATATTAAAGCACTTAAATTCAAACTTATACCTACTATAAATAATATAACTAACGCTTTATTTAAATTTTGATAATTAAAAATTACACTAACTAATGCAAATCCTATTGTTACAATTTGCATACTTGTTAAGTTTATTAATAAGGCTAAAGTAGAATTTGCAACAGATATATTATCTCTATGCATATAATATATTTGCATAGGTTGCCCACCACTTGCAGCAGGTGTTATTGCACTAAAGAAAAAACCTATTAATGCATATTTAACATTATTAAAAAATGAACTTTTTTCATTTAACGCTTTTAATGTCCTTCCTATATTAATTGCTTCACAAATTATATAAAGCATCATACACGCTATTGCTATAAATATAAACTCTATCTTTGCAGATACTACTATATTAAATATTTCAGTAGTATTTTGGTCTTTAAGTAAGATATAAAAAGTTAATACTATTAGCAATGCGAAAATCACAAAATTTCTAAAAAATTTCTTTTTCCCTTTCATTTTCAAACTGAATCCTTCTCTATTATTTATTTATTGAATTATATCAAACTTTCATAATATTTCAAATAGCTTTAATATAAAATTAAGAAATATACTAGACTTTTATTTTCATTTTGTGTATGATATACTCATAAAATGATAAAATAATTATGGAGGTAACTAATATGTCTAAATCTTTAAGAATATTCTTTATTATAATTATTGCATTAATAGTTATATTACCTAATTTTATACAAGCAACTAATATTGATATGAATTTAACAAATAACTTGGATTCTAATAATATTACAAATGGAATTAATCAAAATTTAACCAATACTTCTAATAGCTCTACTCAAAACACTAATACGTTTACACCCTCTAATCCTCAAACAGTTTTAGGCTCTAGTACTAGTGGTTCATTATCAAATTTACCTGAAGCAAATTTAGGCCTTAGTAATATTTTAAGTATTATTTTAATCGTTATCGGTGTACTTCTTATACTACTTGCTATTGCTATACTTATTCGTCTAAAACATTAATATTATGTGCTATATATAAATTTTTAATTGTTAAATTTTGGCTAAATCGTTATTTTATAACAATTTAGTCTATTTTTTTATGTATTAAATTGTCTAAAAAAATTAATACTAATAAAGATTTAAAAATCAAAATTTTATAGGAGGTACAAACTATGTTAAAGAAAGTTTTAAGTTTACTTACTGTTGCTACTTTAGTATTTTTTACATCTAGTGTATTTGCAGCTAATAATGAAGTCCAAGACTCTATGAGTAAAACTGGTAATACTGTTAGAAATGTAGTTGGTGGTGCTGAAAATGTAGTAGAAAATGCAGCAGGTGCAATTGGAGCTGGTGTTAGAGATATAGGAAATGCAGTTTCAAATGGTGTAGAAGGAATGACAAATGATGGTATGGGATATAACGCTACAAGAACTACAGCAAGAACAACTGATGGTACAACTAATGGTACATTTTTGGGTATGAGTGCTAGCACTTGGACTTGGTTTGTTTTAGCTATCGCAGCAATTGCTATAGTTGGTCTTGTTTGGTATTATGCAATGCAAAACAAAAATGAATATCATAGTAATAATCATTAATCATAAAAAATCTATTAATTTAATAAATTAATAGATTTTTTGTTATTCAATATATTAATTTTTTATAAATAGATATCTTTATTTTTATTCTTTACTTATTTAAGCATAGATGCTATAATCATTTATATATTAATAACAAGGAGAATACTATGTCTAATTTAATTGCAAAAAATCCTACAGCCTTTCATAATTATATTATAGAAGATAAATATGAAGCTGGCATTGTTTTATCACGGAACTGAAATAAAATCTATTCGTGCTGGGAAAGTAAATTTAAAAGACAGCTATGCTATTTTAAAAAATGGTGAAGTTTTTGTTTTGGGTATGCATATCAGTCCATATGAGCATGGAAATATTTTTAATAAAGACCCTCTAAGAAGTAGAAAATTACTGTTAACAAAACGCGAAATCAACAAATTAATTGGTCTTACTAAACAAAAAGGTTATACTCTTGTTCCTATATCTTTATATTTTAAAAATAGTATTGTAAAAATGGAATTAGGTATTGGAAAGGGTAAAAAATTATATGATAAGCGTGAAGACTTAGCAAAAAAAGATGCTAGTAAACAAATTGCTATTAACTTAAAAAATAGAAATCGCTAAAAAGTATATAGAATGTTGAACATTTTTAATATATAAATAATAAAAGAAGGATATATATTTTTTCTATCCTTCTTTTATTGTACGCTCAAATATTTTTATTTAAAAGATCTTACCATTTTATCTAATTTTGGTTGTAAAGCTTCTGCATCTTTTTCTAAAGAAACTATAGTTAAAGCATATGCTTTTTTATCTTTTACAACTAGAACTTGTGTACATTTCATAGTATATCCTGAACTTATTGCTAAGTAATCTAATTTAACAGCCTTTCTACCATTTAGATTTATATATTCTTTGTTTATATCTCCTGAGATTTTCATTTGTGCTTTTATTCCTGCAATAGAAGCATCTACATAATTTTCGAATGAATAAGCACTTGGAAAATCAGCTGATACAACATTTACATTTGCTCCTATAATTTCTGGATCCATATATGCTGTAGTTCCTGATTGTTTTTTTACAGTATAGTTTGATGGATAATAGAATTCTATTCCTTCTACTTCTTCACATTTTGTATATCCTGTTAAATCTTCATCTACAGTATATACTGCTAATCCTTCTAAATTATCTTTTTCATTTGTATTTCCACATCCTGTTAGTGTTAATGCTACTATTACCATTACAGCAATTAGCATAAGCATTTTCATTGTTTTTTTCATTTTTTGTTTCCTCCCTTTTATTTTTAATAATTAATTTATTTATGCTTTATTATTTGAGCCAAATACATTTTTTATTTTGTGTTGTACAGTATTTTTAACTTCTTCTCTTGCTGGTGTTAAATATTTTCTTGGGTCAAATGCTCCAGGATCTTCTGCAAATACTCTTCTAATTTGTGCAGTAAGTGCAAGTCTTAAATCTGTATCTACATTTATTTTTGATACTCCATTTACACTTGCTTCGTGTAACATTTCATCAGGAACTCCTTTTGCTCCTGGAATATCAGCTCCATATTTATTACACATTTCTACTAGTTCAGGTATTACTGTTGATGCTCCATG
>JAAVZA010000003.1 GCA_022791395.1 Clostridia bacterium | reverse complement strand
GAAATCGAATATGATAAAGTAGATAAATTAAGAGGTATGGATATTATATTCGTAACTACAGCTGAGTCTGATGAAGAAGCAAGAGAATTGCTAACTTTATTAGGAATGCCTTTTAAAGCATAGAAGAAGGGAGATAAGATATTATGGCTAAAAAGTCAATGATAATAAAACAACAAAGACCACAAAAATTTAAAACTAGAGAATATAACAGATGTAAAATATGTGGTAGACCACATGCTTATATTAGAAAATATGGAATTTGCCGTGTATGCTTTAGAAAAATGGCACATGAAGGAGAAATTCCAGGAGTAAAAAAAGCAAGCTGGTAGAAAGGTCTGGCTATGCCAGAATAAAATATTAAAGAAGAGTTAAAAAGTAAAAATTCTTCAGATTTTGAAAAGGAGGTAAAAAATAGTATGAATATTACTGATCCAATTGCAGATATGTTAACAAGAATTAGAAATGCTAATACTTCAAAACACAAAACTGTTGATGTTCCAGCTTCAAATGTAAAAAAAGCTATCGCTGAAATACTATTTAAAGAAGGATATATCAAAGCTTTTGAAGAAATAGAGAACGAAAATCAAGGAATTATAAGAATTAGTATTAAATATGATGAAAAAGGAAACCGTGTAATAGCAGGACTTAAAAGAATCAGTAAACCTGGTTTAAGAGTTTATGCAAATAAAGAAGAATTACCAAAAGTTTTAAATGGTTTAGGAATTGCTTTAATATCTACATCAAAAGGAATAATGACAGATAAAGAAGCAAGAGAACAAGGCATAGGTGGAGAAGTTCTAGCTTATGTATGGTAATTAATAAAAATTATTTAAAAGTGATAATTATAATATATAAGTATGCCAAAAATAAAGTTATTGAAATAAAATTTCAAAAATAGAAATTAAAGAGGTGAAAAATAAATGTCAAGAATAGGAAATAACCCAATTACTGTACCATCTGACGTAGAAGTTAAAATAGATGGTAAAGTTATAACAGTAAAAGGACCTAAAGGAACTCTTGAAAGAGAAATACATAAAAATATAGATGTAGCTATGGAAAACAATGTTATTAAAGTTACAAGACCAGATGATGAACCATTTAATAGAAGTTTACATGGTTTAACAAGAACATTAATTAACAATATGATTCATGGTGTAAAAGAAGAATATACTAGAGAATTACAAATTAATGGTGTTGGTTATAGAGCACAAAAACAAGGAAATAAATTAGTAATGAACTTAGGATATTCACATCCAGTAGAAATGGAACAACCAAACGGAATTACATTTGATGTTCCAAACCAAAATACTATCATAGTAAAAGGAATTGATAAAGAATTAGTTGGTCAAACAGCTGCTGTTATAAGAACAAAGAGACCACCTGAAGTATATAGAGGTAAAGGTATTAAATATGCTGAAGAAGTAATTAGACGTAAAGAAGGTAAAGCAGGTAAAAAATAGAAATTAAAACCTATATCTAAATACTAAAAGAAGAAACAATACTTGGAATAGATATTAAAAGTAAAATTAAATTTTAGATTTTAGTTTAAGTATCAGAAAGGAGAAAAAAATGGTAGGAAAGACAGATAGAAAATTTGAAAGAACAAGAAGACATATTCGTGTTCGTAGAAAACTAAGTGGAACTGCAGAAACTCCAAGACTATGTGTATATAGAAGTAATGCAAATGTATATGCACAAGTTATTGATGATGTAGCAAAAGTAACACTTGTAAGTGCTTCTACATTAGATAAAGAAGTTAAAGAAAAACATTCAAATAAAGTAGCTGCTCGTGAAGTAGGTGCATTAATTGCAAAACGTGCCTTAGAAAAAAATATCAAAACAGTAGTATTTGATAGAGGCGGATATATTTACCATGGTATAGTAAAAGAATTAGCAGAAGCTGCTCGTGAGGCAGGACTTGAATTCTAATTAATAATGAAAATGAATGATTAATAATTGATAATTATTTAACTATTAAAGAAGGAGGTATAAACCATAGATGGAAGAAAATACACATGAATTAAAAGAGAAAGTTGTAGCTATAAACAGAGTTGCAAAAGTTGTAAAAGGTGGTAGAACTTTTCGTTTTAGTGCTGTTGTAGTAGTTGGAGACGAAGCTGGACACGTTGGTGTTGGAAATGGAAAAGCAGCAGAAGTTCCAGATGCAATTAAAAAAGCAATTGAAGATGCTAAGAAAAACTTAGTTACAGTTCCTGTTGTAGGAACAACAATTCCTCATGAATATGTTGGAAAATTTGGTAGTGCAAATGTTATGTTAAAACCAGCAGCAGTTGGTACTGGAGTTATAGCAGGTGGTAGTGTTAGACCTGTTCTAGAACTTGCAGGATATAAAGACATTAGAACAAAAGTTATTGGAACAAACAATCCAAGAAACGTTGTTTATGCTACAATTAACGGATTATCAAATATGAAGACAATTGAAGAAATAGCTAAAAAAAGAGGAAAGAAAGTAGAAGAAATACTATAAAAGTTAATAGCGAAGAATGAAAAAAATTAAGGAGGTGCACTAAATGAAATTAGACGAATTAAGTCCAGCAGTTGAAAAACAAACTAGAAGAAGAGTTGGTCGTGGAATTGGTTCAGGACTTGGAAAAACTTCTGGAAAAGGACATAAAGGACAAAAAGCTAGATCTGGTGGAGGAGTAAGAAGAGGGTTTGAAGGTGGTCAAACACCATTATATAGAAGATTACCAAAAAGAGGATTTACTAATATTCATGCAAAAGATTATGTAGAAGTAACTTTAACAATGCTTAATAAATCAAAAGCAGAAGAAGTAAGTGCTGAAACTTTACTTGCTGAAAATATCATTTCAAAAGTAAATGATGGTATAGTAATTCTTGGAACAGGTAACCTAGATAAAAAACTTACTGTTAAAGCAAAAAGATTTACAAAATCAGCTGCAGAAAAAATAGAAGCTGCAGGTGGAAAGATTGAGGTGGTTTAATTGTTTAAAACAATAAAAAATGCCTTAAAAACACCAGAAATAAGAAAAAAATTAATATATACATTAGTATTAATTGTTGTTTTTAGATTAGGATGTTTTATTACAATTCCAGGAGTAGATGCTTTTGCACTAAATGAAGCAATGGGATCTGCAAATGGAGTTGCAGGACTAATTAATATAATTTCTGGAGGAGCTTTTTCAAGATTTTCTATATTTGCAATGACTATAAGTCCATATATTACAGCATCAATTGTTATACAATTGCTTGCTATGGTAATACCAAGCTTAGAGAGACTTGCAAAAGAAGGTGGAGAAGAAGGAAGACAAAAAATGAATAAATATACAAAAATTCTTACAATAGTTCTTGCTGTTGTAGAAGGACTAGGAATATATTTATCATACAAGTCTTCAGGAATATTTATTAATCCAGGATTTTTAACAGGATTTATAGTTACATTATCACTTGTTGCAGGTACAGCATTATTAATGTGGTTAGGTGAACAAATTACAAATAAAGGTATAGGAAATGGTATTTCAATAATTATATTTATAGGTATTGTTTCAGGTTTACCAAGTGCTGTTACAACCTTATGGAATTTAATGATGGGAGCAGGTGTGTTTAGTACAACAGGATTACTAATATCACTTGGAATTATCATTGGAGCTATAGTGTTAGTTGCAGGGGTAGTATTTGTTCAAACTGCCGAAAGAAGAGTTCCTGTACAATATGCAAAAAAGGTACAAGGAAGAAAAATGGTAGGAGCACAAAATACTCATATACCATTAAAACTTGCAATGGCTGGAGTTATGCCAGTAATCTTTGCAAGTAGTTTTATGACATTCCCAGCAATGATTTTACAAATATTTATAAAAGATATTGCAACCCAAACTGGATTTTGGGCAGGAGTATATAAATTTTCAATAGCAACATCAACATCAGATGTTCCAGTAGGTTACTCTATTGCTAATGCTATTATATATTTATTACTTATTGTTGGATTTACATTTTTCTATACATATGCAACCTTTAACCCAGCAGAAGTATCAAATAACATTAAAAGAAATGGTGGATTTATTCCAGGAATTAGAGCTGGAAAACCAACAACAGACTATTTATCTAGTATAATTTCAAAGATAACATGGTTTGGAGGTTTCTTCTTAGCTGTAATTGCAATTTTACCAATGTTATTAAGATTTACAGGATTAAATATTGCATTTGGAGGTACATCTATACTAATTGTAGTAGGTGTAGCACTAGAAACAGTACAACAATTAGAATCACAACTTGTAATGAGACATTACAAAGGATTCTTAGAATAAAAGAAAAAGCGGTCGTATTAAAAATACAGGCCGTTTTTTTGTTATTAAAAAATAAGTTATAAAATAACATAAATTTAACTAATTGTCTTTATAAAGTGAAATAAAAATGATATAATGTATGAAATAAATGTATAGGAGGATATGTTATGCAAAAAGAAATTGAACCTAAAAAAACTTCTCCAACTTTTTCTGTACGGATTGATATAACAGCTGCAGAAAATGAAATAACATTTATTGGAAACGGTGACAAATACGCAGGTGAGTTGTTTTTAAAAGTATTAAGAAGATTGGAAGAAAGAATGAAACGCTCTGAAGAATATACGGAGACGTTTTATGATGTGGACAATACAAGTGAAAACAAAATAGAAATCCGCATATCAAATGAAGATCTTGAACAACTTTTACAAGCAATTTTGTTGCTGTAGATAATAAGTGGATAGATACCTATTGTATTATAAGGGTATCTATTTTTTATTGAATTAAAGAATATATATATGATAGTATAAATTCTTTACAAAAATATTCTTTTATGATATTATCACTATAAATTATTAGGAGGACTATTTATGAAAAAGCCACTGATTATTGCAGGATTTGCAGGAATAGGAAAAACTACTTTAGCTAGTAAATATAAAAATGTAATTGATTTGGAATCTAGCATATATAAATGGGATAATACAGGACTTGAAAATATTCCAGTTGAAGCAAGAAAAGGAATGATAAGAAAAGAGAATGCTAATTGGCCTAATAATTATATTGAAGAAATAAAAAAACAAAGTTTATATTATGATGTAATATTAGTTTGGATACATCCTGATGTTTTAAAGATATATGATGAAAATAATATAGATTATGTACTTTGTTATCCAGATAACGATAGTTTAAAAATATATGAAAAAAGATATACGGAACGAGGAAATAATAAGGAGTATGTAGAAAAAGTAATAAACACTTATGATATGAGATTAAATCAATTTAAAGAAAAGAAGGTAACACAAATTATTTTAAAGAGAAATGAAACTTTAGAAGATTATTTGTTAAATCATAATTATAAATTAGTAAAGAAGGATTAAGATATGGAACATTGGACGGTTGAAGATTACAAAGAATACAATAATAAAGTAACGAAAAAAACGAAATATAGAGCTAATAAAACATCAGTAGATGGACATACATTTGATAGTAAAAAAGAGGCAGAATACTATTGTAGTTTAAAAATGAGATTACAAGCAAACGATATAAAGGGATTTTGCTTACAACCAATTTTTATGTTAGCACCAGGACTTAAATATAAAGCAGATTTTATAGTATTTAATAATGATAACACTACAGAAGTTATAGATGTTAAAGGATATAAAACAAAAGAATACATTGCTAAAAAGAAAGTCTTTGAAGAGAAATATAACTTAAAAATAACAGAAATTAATTAGAAAAATTTTATTGAAACTTTGTGAATAAATATATGGCAAAAATAAATTATTTATTGACAAATAATAACTAGTACTATAGAATTCATATTATAGAACAAAGAAAAAGTAAATAAACAAAGGAGGAAAATATAAATGGAAAAACAACACAAGATAAATTATATGTATAATAAAGGAATAACATTGATAGCTTTAATAATTACTATAATAATTTTATTAATACTAGCAGGAGTAACAATAAACTTAACATTAGGAGATAATGGCTTATTTAAAACAGCAGAACAAGCAGTAAAAAATTATACAGATGCACAAAATAAAGAAAGAAACTACATAGATAATTTGGATAACACTATTAAAAATATAATGGGAGGAAATAAGACGCCAAGCAAACCAACATTAGTAAGTCAGATTACACCTAATGACTATGGAAAAACAATAAATTATAGTGTAACAGTAAAAAATAATAATAATGAAAATGTAACATTAAATGATTGGAAAGTGTTCTATAACGATGGAAATAATGTATATATAATAATGAGTAATGTTTTAGATGGCTCATTATTTCCAGCAAACTCAGGTTTAAGTAATGACGGTAGATATCATGTGTGGACTGCTGGCTGGGAAACTACAAGTTCGTCTACAGATGCAGCTGCTATTTTACGAGATAATACAATATGGGCAGATTTTGCTAGAGGAAATGGTGCTAGTAGTGCTACTGGTTCTCCAACAGCAGAAATGCTTGTAGCAAGTTGGAATTCAAATCCAGTGACTAATGTGGTGAAACAAATTGATTTTAATTCCCCTCATTTTGTTGGAAGTTCAGATTCATCTGGCTTATATTTTATACCAGCAAGTGTGTGCTCAGGAGGATATTGGTTAGCTAGCGAAAGTGCATTAAATCCAGGTTACAGTCTTTGGGTGGCTCGTTATTCGGGGTTTAATTATGAGAACGTGACTTCTAACAGTACTAATGGAATACGTCCAGTTATATGTTTGAGAGCTGACGTTACAGGAACTGTAGGAGATACTGTTACAATGTAACAAGTTAAAAAGAAAATAAGATATAATTTAAAAATAACATAAATTAATTAAAACTGCTTGAATATTTATAAAAAAAGTTATATATTATTTAGGGTATCAATTTGATACCCTAAAATAAATTTATAAGGAGTTTGAAAATATGAATATTATTATGATGGGTGCTCAAGGAACAGGAAAAGGAACAGTTGCAGGAATATTAAGTGAAAAAACAGGATGGCCACAAATTTCAACAGGAGATATATTTAGAAAAAACCTAGAGGAAAAAACAGAACTTGGAATTGAAGCGGGAAAATATATGAATGCTGGAAATTTAGTTCCAGATGAAATTACAGTACCTATGGTTGCAAATAGATTAAATGAAGAAGATGCAAAAGCTGGGTTTATTTTAGATGGTTTCCCAAGAACAATTGCACAAGCTGAAAAGTTAGATGAAATATTAAAAGAAAAAAATAAAAAAATAGATATGGTAATTAATTTAACAACACCAAGAGAAGAAACAATCGAAAGAATACTAACCAGAAGAGTATGTTCAAATCAAGAATGTAAAGCAACATATAATTTGGTTATGCATCCACCAAAGGTAGAGGGTGTATGTGATAAATGTGGTGCTGAACTTGTTCAAAGAAAAGATGATTCATCAAGAGAATCTATAAATAAAAGATTAGAAATATATGATACACAAACAGCTCCACTTGTAGAATATTACGAGAAAAAAGGAGTTTTAAGAACAGAAGAGGTAAGCACAAAAGTAAATCGTTTAGGAAATGATGTTGCAGATGATGTTCTAAGAGATATTAAAGGAGAATAATAATGGTAGACATTAAGTCAAAAAGAGAAATTGAACTAATGAAAGAAGTTTGCCGAGTTACAGCATTAACTCATGAAGCAATTAAGAAAGCAATTAAGCCAGGAATTACAACAAAAGAATTAGATAGAATAGCAGAAAGAACAATAAGAGAAAACGGTGGAATTCCAGCACAACTTGGTTATCCAAGTGGTGAAAAAGGAGTTCCTCCTTTTCCTGCATCAATTTGTGCATCTATTAATGATGAAGTAATACATGGAATACCTTCTGATAGAGTAAAACTAAAAGAAGGAGACGTAATAAGTATAGATTTAGTTGCATATAAAAATGGGTTTAATGGTGATGCTGCTAGAACTTATATAGTAGGAAAAGGTAGTAAAAATGCTGAAAAGTTAGTAGAAGTTACAAGACAAGCATTTTTTGAAGGAATAAAATATGCCAAAGCAGGAAACAGAATAGGTGATGTTTGTCACGCGATAGGTGAATTTGTAGAAAAAAATGGATATAGTGTTGTAAAAGAATTTCAAGGACATGGAATAGGAAGAAGTATGCACGAGGATCCAGGTATTCCAAATTACGGAAAAACTGGAAAAGGAATAAAGCTTGAACCAGGCATGACTCTAGCAATAGAACCAATGGTAATAGAAAAAAATCCGGATATTTTAGTTTTAGATGATGGTTGGACAATCATAACTGAAGATGGAAGTTTAGCAGCACATTATGAAAATACAATTTTAATTACAGAAAAAGAGCCAGAAATATTGACAATTATTTAATTGTGTTATATAATGTTTAAGCTAATTGTGTAGACGAGACTTAAAATATATTATTTAGGGAGTGAGTACGTTGGCAAAAGAGGATATAATCGAGGTTGAAGGTACAGTTGTAGAAACATTACCAAACACAAATTTTAAAGTTGAACTTGAAAATGGCCATCAAATATTGGCTCATATTTCTGGAAAACTTAGAATGAATTATATTAAAATATTACCTGGAGATAAAGTTAAAGTTGAATTATCACCATATGACTTATCAAGAGGTAGAATTACATGGAGAGCAAAATAAATTTAAAGTATAAATGCTTTTAAATTTATTTTTGATATATTAACCCAAAAACAAAAACTTTTAAGTTAAGAGTGAAGAGTACAAAATTCTTCGAATTTTGAGGAGGTGCAAGAAATGAAGGTAAGACCATCAGTAAAACCAATTTGTGAAAAATGCAAAGTTATAAAAAGAAAAGGAAAAATAAGAGTAATTTGCGAAAATCCTAAACATAAACAAAGACAAGGTTAATTAAACAAAATTTTTGATATTAACACAAGACTATGAAGCGGCTGAATAAAAGATAGTTTTGTGTTTATATACATTTATGCTGAACTTTCTAATAAACTATATAATTAAAATACAATCCATTAATTATATACATTTCAGTATTAGATTGTAATGGCAAACAAAAATAATAATCAAGAACAAATAAAATTTGGAGGTGCTAAAATTTATGGCTCGTATAGCAGGAATCGATTTACCTAGAGAAAAAAGAGTAGAAATAGGGCTAACATACATCTATGGAATAGGAGTATCAAGTTCTAGAAAAATTCTTGAAGAGGCTGGAATCAATCCAGATACTAGAGTAAAAGACTTAACAGATGATCAAGTAAATAGTATAAGAAAAGTTATTGACGAAAAACATAAAGTAGAAGGTGACTTAAGAAGAGAAGTAGCTTTAAATATTAAAAGACTTACTGAAAT
>JAAVZA010000014.1 GCA_022791395.1 Clostridia bacterium | reverse complement strand
TAATAAATATTTATTTTTAATTATTTACTTATTTATTTGTTTTTTATATAATTTATTCTTTAGAAATATTGCAAATAATTCAAAATATATAAATTTATTTTTTGCTTTTTTGTCATAGGTTACTTTTGTATATTTTATTGTGTGGTATACATAATTTCATTGTTGGTATTTGTAATTTAACATAATTCAGTTATCTTCTTTTATTTTTATCATTTGTATTTTATAAATTAACTTTTGCCAACTCTTTCTTTTCTTAAATTAATGTATTATATTTTGTTGTCTTATTGTTATTGTTTTTGCTTGTCTTTCTATTTTATAAACTTATACTTACTACTTTTAATCTAGTATTTATTGATTTATGTAAAACATTTTTTGATTTTGGTTTAAATACGTTTTTTTCTTATTTCCCAAGCACTTTAGTATATCTTATAATGCAATTTACATACATCTAATTTAAATTTTGTATAAACTGGTATAAAATTCCTTTAATTTTAAGCATTTGTAGGTTTGTGTTGTATACATAATATTTTGGTTGTTTTATAGATAATTTTTACATTAAATCTTGTAGAATTTTAAATCTATTTTTTCTTATATTGGGACTATTTTTATTGATTTTCCCTATGTTTTGTCATATTTTTATTGTTATTCATTTTTAATACCCTATATATATCTATTATTAGATTAAATCTTTCTCTAAAATACTTTATTATATTTTTGTCCCACTTTCTTATTTTATAATTATCTTTCTTGCAAGTTGTTTTTTTGTCTTTTATGTTAAATTTTATATTTGTCTCAATTTACTAATTGTATATGTACATTTTACTGTTTCTTTTATTATAATACTCAATTCACAGTTTACAGTCTGCACATTTAAACTTTAGTTATAGGTTAATCTCTTTTTTTCTTCTAATTGTAGTTTTTCTTTTGCGTGCTTTTTTGACAATTGTTGTTTTTACCTTTACAAATTCTTTACAATTTTCTACTCACTTTTTACATCATTTATTTTAATTCTTAATTTTATTATTTTATTAATAAAATAATAATTTATTTATTTTTTCTATTTCTTTTTTAGTTATTTTATATCCAATATTATATAAATAATCTATTTTATTTATATCTAATAAATTTATATTTTTTGTTTTTATTTTTAATAAATAATCTGCACCAGCTAATTCATATGTTGATAATTCATATGATAATAAATCTATTGATCTACTTATTACATCAATTATATTTTTATTTTTTTTGCTTGTATCAATATCTTTTTCAAATACTATAGAAATAACTTTATCTGCTCCATTTATTTTGGTTATCTTCCAAGGTATATTTTCTCGTATTCCGCCATCAATTAATTTCGTATTTTGATAATTATATGGTGAAAATACTCCTGGATAGCTACAGCTTGCTTGAACTGCCTTTCCTATTTCTACATTATTTACATATATCATATTATTCGAATATACCTCTCTATTTGCTTTAGAAGAAAATAAATATATTTTTCCATTATATAAATCTACTGCTGGAATAATTAAATTCTTTTTAATTTGATTTATATTTTTTATTCCTCTTTTTATACATGCTTCATTGACTATTTCTTCAATTTTATTACTACTATTTAATCCATCAATAATTATTTCTCTTTTTACAATTAATCCTAATATTGCTTTAATAACATTTTTAAAATCTACATATTTAATTTTTTTACAATATTTTTTAAATAATTCGTAAATTTCTTCTGGTTTGTAACCTATCGCATATAGTGCTGCTACAATACTACCAGATGATGTTCCTGATATGTAATCAAACTTAATACCAGCTTCTTCAAATGCCTTTAATGCACCTATATGTGCTGCACCTTTTACTCCTCCACCAGACAAACAAATTCCTAATCTCATTTATATCCCTTTTCTATTTTATTATTAATTTATTTTTATATTACTCTTTTATTTATTAAATAAAAAAATAAGAAGAAAAATATCTCTTATTATTATCCTCTTATTTTATTATTGTTTATTTTTATTTTATTTTTTATTTTATTTTTTATTTTATTTTTTGTTTTATCTTTTTAAAATATATTTATTATATTGTAATTCTATATATCTATCTGTCATTCCTGATATAAAATCAATTACTACCTGTTCTATTTTTGTGTTATTTTTATATTCATTACACATATTATTAAAAAATAAATATATATCATTTTTGTAGTTTCTATTTTTTAGTGCGTCAATATATACATCATATAAATTATTAAACATTTTTTTATATAAATTTATTTGCTCTTCTGTAACAGATTTTTTATATATTTCTTCCATATTAAACTTTTTCAAATCAACAACTGCCTTATATACCTCTGGAGACATTTCTATATATGGCTTATTAAAGCTATTTTTTATTACATCCATTATTATATTATTCATTATTTGTGCATTTGTCGTTCCTAATCTTTTCGTTATATTTTTTGGTATTTGTTTTGTATCTATTTTTCCCAACTTTTGAGCATCCTCTATATCTTTTCCTATATATCCAATAATATCTGATACTCTAACTACACATCCTTCTAATGTCATAGGTCTTAATTTCTTTATATTCTTTTCATCTTGCATACATAAATCATATTCTTGTAAAAATATATTTATATCTTTTTTTACTGGAGCATATTTTGACATTACAAGTTCTCCGTTATGGCACATAATTCCATCTAAAACTTGCAATGTTAAATTACATCCTTTTCCAAAATTCTCAAGATCTTTTAATACTCTTACACTATTTAAATTGTGTGCAAACGATTTAGATAATACTTTTTTTGATATATCACTTAATATATATTCTCCATTGTGTCCAAATGGAGTATGACCAACATCATGTCCTAATGATATCGCTTCGCACAAATCTTCATTTAAACCTAATGCTCTTGCAATTGTTCTTGAAGTTTTACTTACAAATTGAACATGTGTCATTCTTTTTGATATATGATCATTTGTAATATCACTATATACTTGAGTCTTATCAATATATCTTGTATATGTTAATGTATGAAGTATTCTATCTGCATCTCTTGCAAAATCTAATCTTATGTCTTTTTCTTCTTCTTTTAATCTAATAGCTTCTTTTGATTTTGTTGCATATTTAGAAAAAGCCTTTTCGTTTTTTTGCATTTGTTCTATTATCTTTTCTTCTATCATAGATAACACCTCTTTATATAATAAAAAACAATAAAAGGTATAATTGCCTTCCCAATTATACCTCTACATTATTGATGGCGGAACAGAGAGGATTTGAACCTCCGCGGCCCTTGCGAACCCTAGCAGTTTAGCAAACTGCCCCCTTCAACCACTTGGGTACTGCTCCATAAATATTATAAAAAATGGCGCAGAGGGTGGGATTCGAACCCACGGTAGGCTATAAACCTACGCCAATTTTCAAGACTGGTGCCATAAACCAACTCGACCACCTCTGCGTGTGTTACTAACTTTTGTCAGTAACAGTATATATATTAGCACATTTAACTATTGTTTGTCAATAGAAATTTTTGGATTTTTGAATATTTGCTTACCATTTATTTTTATATTAATTTTACTTTTTATATTTAATATATTTTGTATTATTATTTCTATCTTATCTAATATTAAGATTTTTATTACATTAATTATTACTTTATTCTTTTTCTATCTATACATTATTTTATAATTAATTATTTATTTTAATT
>JAAVZA010000013.1 GCA_022791395.1 Clostridia bacterium | reverse complement strand
CTTCTTCAGAAAGAATTGTTTTATTTAGTACATATTCATCTAAAAGTCCTATTCCTCCAGCTTTCCCTTTACTTGCATAAATTGGTATGTTTGCTCCACTTAATGTTTCTATATCTCTATATATTGTTCTCATAGATACTTCAAACCTATTAGCTAATTCTTTAGCTGTAGTTTTTCTCTTTTGCATTAATATATATACTATTTCAAATAATCTATTATTTACTTGCATATTTTCCTCCTAGAAATATTATAGCACATAAATATGACATCTGTCTGTCATATTTCAAAAAAGAAGATACTAATTTCTTAATACCTTCCTAAAAGTTTATATTATTTTTTCTTAATTGGAATCCAAACTTCACTATAGTATTTTTCATCATCAATTCCCTTTTTATAGTCTTTTGGATTTGAATACATTTCAATATTGTATCCTGCTGCTATTTCATAATCATTTGAATTAGGTAACCATTCTTTAAATATTCTCTCATTTATTTCTTGCATTTTCATACTTGCAGGACCTACACAAGAAAAAACTGCCCAAGTAAACTTTGGAATTTCTATTATTTCAAAATCTTTAGGTATTTTTACTTCTGAATTATAGTCATCTCCAATCATATAATCAAATACATCACATCCCATATCAGTATCAATATTAACCGCATACTTTGCATTTATTTTATTAAATGCACTTTTCATAAAAAATTTTTTCCATATTTTTGGTATATCTTGATATGCAGTTTCATATTTAAAACTATCTTTTAAGCCTACAACTTTAAATGCTTCTCTTTCTTCAATTTTATACTCCATAGTATAACCACCTTTCAATATTAAATTAATTTTTAAAGGTGCAAATTCTTTTATTCTTCCACCTTTACGAACCGCTTTTGGAGTCAAACCATGAAATCTTGTGAATGCTTTTGTAAAACTATCTGGAGAATCATATCCATATTTTAAAGCTATATCAATTATTTTGTTATTAGTATTTAATAATTCAATAGCTGCAAGTGATAATCTTCTATTCCTTATATATTCACTTACACTATATCCACAAATAATAGAAAATGCTTTTTGAAAATAGAATGATGATATATATGAGTAATTTGCAATCTCTTGGGTAGTTATATCATTTGTCAAATTATTTTCTATGTATTCAATGGCTCTACTAATTGATTCACTCCAATTCATAAATTTTACTCCTTTTTTGTTCTTAAATAAATTTTAACTTAAAAAATTTTGTTATACCCGATATTTCTTGCTAACATTTGTCATAAATAAAGAGCAAATTGATAAAATCTTCTTTCACTTGCCCTTATTTCATTTATCTTTCTAATCTCATATGTAAAATTGGATAAGGATTTCCTTGTTCATCTAGTTGTGTTCTTTTATAAGTTTTAAACCCCATATATTCATAAAATCCTTTTGCATTAGGATTTTGTTCATTTACTGCTAATTCATTAACATTATAATTTTCTATACCATAGTTTAATAATTGTTTTCCTAACCCTTTTCCTCTTTGGTTATTTTTAATAAATAACATTTCGAGTTTTTTATCTTCAATTCCCATAAAAGCAATAGGTATATTATTTTCATTTTCTATAATTACTAAATGTAATACTCCAGAAATAGCTTGTGGTACATATTTTTTTATATTCTCTATTTCTTCATTTGATAAGAATAGATGCGTTGCTTTTACGGAATCTTCCCATACTTCTAGTAATTGATTTATTAGTATTTCTGTTCTTTCTTTTACTTCAATTATTCTCATATTTATTTCCTTTCTATCTTGGAATTTGTCGAGATGATTATAACATAAAATATATATAATATTCAAACTATTATATATCAAGTAAAAGAAAATTCACTTGAAGAATTTACTGCAAATGATGCTATTATAAAATAATTTAAAAATCTCTGAAAGTACATTTTTCAGAGATTTTTTATTACCTGTAATTTGTGTTAACGATCTAATTCTTTTTCTAAATCGTTCATATATCTTTTTTGCTGACTTTTTATATATGTTTTTGCTAATATTTTCATTATAAAATTATTTGTTTCTATTTCTTCTGTAAAATCTAATAGTATATTACCATTATCTAATTTTTTAAATATACCTATCCATTTACCTTTAATGTTAGTATTTTCAATATCAAATTTATATTCTTTTAAATCAACTTTTGAAGTGATAGTAAAATAAGTAGGATAATTATTTGTAGTATATTCTATAAAGTGTATATCATCAGTTATTTCTATTTTTGATAAATCACTTCTCCATTCATATTTAGTATTATCAGTTATAATATTCCACAATTTTTCTATATCACAATTAAATTCTTTTTTAATATTTGACTTAACCATATTCAACTCCTAATTTTCTAGTCTTTCCATTGGTCTGTAATTAGCCATATCTACAACTCATATCTTATCTATAAATTACTAATCGTTTTCTACTATAATATCATAATTATACTTAATTATCAATGATACTTTTTGCTTTGTGCAGTAGTTTTTTATAAATTAAAATAGGAATTATATTTCAAATTCCTATTCTATCACTAATCTTGACTTTTAAATGGATGTTTTAATTTGTTTTTTATCTCTCCAGTAATTATTTTCATCGAAATATCATATACATTTTCGCTATCATCTTCATTTAAACCAACTCTACTTTGTAAGTCTTGAATTATTTTATCTTTATTTTTTCTTCCAAATATAAAATAGTTTTCTATAACATTATTTATTACAATACATTTTTCTTCATTATAACCTGTTTGTTTAGATAGTTCCTTTATAAAGCCTGTTTTATTCATTGTTAGATACCTCCCCATACATTTTTGCTTTTGTATCTTGTTGTAATTCATATCCATATTCAAATATATATGATATTCCAAATAAGAACAATATTTGTACTACATCAAACAGTTCAAAACCCACATCTAAATCAGCTTCTAGCACGTTTTGAAATATAATTCCTCCACCACTTGGTAAAATAAGAGCTATAATCATAAGTTTTGCCATTTCTTTAATATATTTAACGTTCTCTAAAGTAAATGGTGTATCTCCCTCATTTATATTAATAAATAGTTTTTCTAATCTATTTAATGTCATTCTATATAATATCAAACAAATTATTAAACACCCAAATCCTACTTCTAGGAAAGCTATTATTTGTCCCTTAGAATTGTTTTCTAATACATTTTTCATTTGTATAATTGTGTCTTGGTTTTTTGCATCTGCAATTAAAACACCATTTGCCTTTAATTGTATAGTTACACCATCATTTGATTTTTCTTCTGTTATAGTTATTTTGTCATCTATTCTTGCTCCTTTAAATACAATAGTATTATCTTTTAGTTCTATATTGCTTATAAATATAGGTGTAACTATTAATAAGAATACTATTATTGGGATTGCAACTGTTGTAACAATTTTTCCAATTCTTGCAAGAATATAAATTGCCTTACTTATTCCTTTAATCCTTTTTTGTTTTTCTTCTTTAAATTTAACTACACTCATTTTTATATCTTCATCTAATGAATCTATATCTGCCATATTTTCATATACCAAATCGTTTATTTTACAATGAAATACCTCACATAATTTCATTATTTTCTCCATTTCTGGATAACTTTCTCCATTCTCCCATTTTGATACACTTTGTCTTGATACTTCCATTTTTTCTGCTAATTTTTCTTGGCTCATTTTAGCTGCTTTTCTTAAATTATATAAATTCTCTCCAAATTTCACTAGACTACTCCTCCTTCATTTTCAATTTTAGTGTGATTTTTCTTAAAATTCTATCAACTTTTAGTTGCACTTTATTAAAAAATGCAAAATGCAACTTAAACTTTACATTTTGCATTTTATATTTTTCTATCTCATTTATAACATATAATTCTTATTATAATTGTTTTATTACTTTACAAGGATTTCCGGACTGCCAAAGCATTTGATGGTATATCTTTATTTACAACACTTCCTGCACCTATTACAACATTATCTCCAATGGTTACTCCTGGAAGCACAATAACATTTCCACCAATCCATACATTATTCCCTACTTTTATTGGTTTTGCATATTCTAATCCTTTATTTCTTCTTTCTACATCTAGTGGATGCCCTGCTGTATAAAAACTACAATTTGGTGCAATAAAAACATTATCTCCAAACCTAACTTTATTTCCATCTAATATAAATAAGTTATGGTTAGCATAAAAGTTTTCTCCAATTTCTATATTATATCCATAATCACACATAAAAGGTTGTTCAATAGTGAAAATATTTCCTGTCTTTCCTAAAATCTCCTTTATGATATTTTCTTTTTCTTTATGGTTTGATGGTCTTAATTGGTTATAATCATAGCATTTATCTTTTACCCAATATCTATCTTTTATTAGATTTTCATTATAGTTAGCATCATATAATTCTCCTGCTAACATTTTTTCTTTTTCAGTCATATATATACTCCTTACCTCTATAATAAACTATTATATTATTTACCGTTACTTCTTTTTTAATCTCTCATACACTTACAATTTTATGTTTCGATTATATAATAAAGGACATGTAACTTTCAACTTACCTGTCCTATCTATTATATTATTATTTTCTGCTCTGTATATTATAATTTATTATTTAGTCAATACTTTTTTATTCCAACTTTTTTCATTACATTTAGGACATTTCATATATCTTGTTCTTCCATAATGCATTGCAAATAATACATTTTTATATGTTGGAATATATTTATAATGACATTTATCACATTCGTAATAGCCTGCTGTTTGTTCGATTTTAATAGCATTTATTACTCCTACCGAAAAAACAATACTTCCTCCAATAATAAGTAATATTCTTACTACTGAATGCATTTGTACAAATGATGCTATAAATACTAAAACCAAAAATGTTATAGTAGAAATATATCCAATAACTACTTCAAGCCTTAACATTTCTCTGTCTGTTTCTTCTTTCTGTTTTTTCATCTCTAACAAGTTTTCTTCTGCCTTTTTATTATAATTTTCCATTTTAATAACCTCCCCACTTAATAATTCATTTACAGTAATATCAAGTTCATTGCATAGTTCAAGCATTATAGATGAATCAGGCATACCTTTTCCTGTTTCCCATTTTGATATTGCTCTATCTGTAATGTTTAGTTTTTCTGCCAGTTCTGCTTGTGTCAGGTTTTTATTTTTTCTACATTCTGCAATGAACTTTCCTACTTTTGCTTGCTCCATATCTTCTACCTCCTTTAATATTATTGTAAAATCCTTATATATAAAAGTAAACATACTAATCGTTGAGTGAGGAAAAACAACGATTAGTAGAGTTATTTATTATTCTTTTAATAATTTTAAATATAAATTAATCATTTCTTCTACTTGATTTATAACCATAATTACAAAATCTGTATAATCACCTGTCATAGCTCCTTTATCCAAAGCTTCATAATATTTATGTGTTTCTTCTGTTTTTATTATAATTGGTGGATAACCATTTTTCATAGCTTCAAAATTCATTAATAATCTTGCTGTTCTTCCATTTCCATCTATAAATGGGTGGATTTTAACAAACTCTGCGTGTAACAATGCTGATACAACAATTGGATGATATTTTTCTTTCCATTCATCATATCTATAAATCAGTTTTTCCATAAGTTCTGGTACAATTACTGACTTTGGTGGTATATGAGTAGCACCTGATATAATCACATTTTCTATTCGATATCTTCCTGCATTTTCATTATCAATCCCTTTTAATACAATAGCATGGATATTTTTTATATTCATTTCTGTAAGTTCACTATTATCTTTTACTAATTCTTCTAAAAATTCAATTGCTTCCTTGTGATTAATTGCTTCTAAATGTTCTCTCATAGTTTTTCCACCAATTGTAATTCCTTCTAATACTACTTTCGTTTCTTTCAATGTTAATGTATTCCCTTCAATAGCATTGGAATTGTATGTCCACTCTAATTTAAAATTCTCTTCTAATGATTTTAATGTTTCCTTTGGAAATGGTCGTTTACTCTCTAATATAGCTTTCTTTTTATCTAATTTATCGTAAACACTATTTGGTATATCTATAATAAATTTATCTTCTTCAATTTTATATCTTTTATCTATTGGTTTATTTGTTTCTTCTGGTATATTCCAAGCATTTCCTATTTTTACAGCTCCATCTATTCTATTCTCTTCAATTAATCTTCTAATTCTTCTTTCACTTATATTCCATAACTCTGATGCTTGTTTTAACGAAATATATCCCATTTTTCTCACCTCTGTATATATTGTACCACATTTGGTATAATATAGTCAATATAATTATTCCAATATTGAAATAATTTTTGTAGTATTTTTTATTCAACTTGCCCTACTTATTGTAATTTAGCTATTACTTTTATAATCAATATTAGCTAATTTTGCTTGCTTACACAAGTCTTTTGTTTGTATTTTATATTGTTTTCCATCTTTTATTGTATAAGTTCCACATTGTCTAAATTCAAAATTAACATTCTTTCTTATACATTGTTCTCTAATATCTAATGCCCAGTCATAATTAAATTTTCTAGCATTTATATCTGATTCTCCACCAACACCTACTAATTCAATATTATCAAGATATTTTTCAATGTCTATGTTCTCTAATAATGGCTGTGCCGTTATACATTTATGTTTTATTGGTAAATCTTTAAAAATTGATAATTTATAATCAACATTTTTTTGATTTTCAACAGTACAACATACCACTACATTATCATACCCATTATTCCAGTCATTTGGGATACATTTCATAAATCTATCAATTCTTTTTGTTAGAAATAGAAAAGTACAGTCCTGTCTTTCTTTAATCATCTTCCAACAGTCATTTCTCCATTCATCAGCTTCTTCAATTAGAAAATCAGTAGAAAAACATAAATAGACAATTCCAGATTTCATTTTATAATTGCCGTTTTTTAATTTCTCTATTGGCTTTTCAAAGTCTTTTGTCTTTATAATTTCAGCCGTCTCTACATTTCTTTTTGAGTCGCCTTTATGAATATAGCAATGTAAACAACCATCACTACATTTTTTACAACCTCGCCAAGCATTCCACATTGACATATAATTACACTCCTATATTATAATTTTTGTTATATTCCAAATTCTTTTGCATACTTTACTACACCAGTTATTTCTTTATTTGTATCATTTTCTTTTAATAGACTTTCAAATTTATCACTAAACTCTTTTTTATACTTTTTCAAATTAATTGGTTTTAAATTTTTATCAGTAAAACAATGTTTTGTTTCTCCTACTAATACTATTTTTTCAGTTTTTTTATCTGTTACCTCATAAGCAACCGTCATTCTTACTCCTGTATATTCTTTCACATATGGTTTTATAATAATTGTATCTCCAAAAGTAACATGATATTTATAAGTGCAGTTTACTCCTAATACTGGTATTGTAATACCATTTTCCTCTAATAATTCAAATGGCATTCCTACACTTTTTAACCAGCAACATCTTGCTTCTTCTAAAAATCTTATATAATTAGAATGATGTACCACTCCCATTCTATCTGTTTCATAATAATTTATAGCTCTTTCAAATGTAAATTCCATATTTTCCTCTTTTCCTATTGTTTATACATTCTTTATGATAGCAAATTAATAAGGTTTATATATTCCTTTTTCATTAATCTTTCATATATTTTCTTACTTCAATAATGCTTCCTACTAATAAAAATATACCAATTACTAACAGAATACTTCCTCCTATGATTGATTGCTTAAGAAGCACTATTCCAAGAACCATTATTCCAATTATAATACTTATAAAAACTAAAGAAATTATAATTCTTATCCATTTAGGAACTTTTTTATTAGGCAATAATTCTATACTTCCATCAAGTATTATCTCTAATAATAATCCAATCAAATCCTCCATAATATATCTCTCCTATCAATAATCATTTTTAGTATAATAACATAAAAGCAAGTAATTATCAATTACTTGCTTTTATGTTATTAGCCAATTCTTCTTTTCTTTTTTGATACAATATTTGTAATAATTGTAAAGCCTATTGCAAATAACAAAACAATTCCCATATTTATTATAATTTCATTCATTGTTTCAATACTAATTTCTTCTATTCCTTTTAACAATTCATTATTTTTAATATAATAGTAAGATGGTAATATGTGTGCTATATTTAATACAGAATCTGGTAACCATTCCATTGGCACAAAAGCACCACATAAGAAGCTAGAGCCAAGTGCTATTACATTTATTATTCCGTTTATTGCATTTTTATTAGTTACTATATTTCCTATTAAGAATGCAATTGTGACTGCACATATTGTAAACACAAATGAATTTATAATATAAACTAATCCATGCATTGTAAACATTATATTTCCTATTAATATAAAGCTTAACACTACATATATTCCCCATAAAACAATTGCAAATAAGCTGTTCGATAATAATAACTTTCTATTATGTACCTTATAATTCATACTACTAATAACTGTTCTTTTTGCTATTTTTTCTTCTTTAAAACTAGATAGAATTAAACAAATAACATAAACACATCCAGCTAATATGCTGTAATTTGCAAAATTATAGTAAAAAGCTGCTTTTGATAACTGTGTGGTATCTAACTTCGAAGTAATTTCTATTTTTGTTTCCTTTTCCAATGTAGCATTTATTCTATTTACTAATTCAGCCTCTGTAGTTGTACTTTCTTGATAAATATTTGCTACTTTCATATATCTTTCTAATAACATACCTGCCAGGCTTGCTTGATAGTCACCTGTACTTTTTATTTTAATTTCAGGATTTTTACCTGCTAAGAAATCTTGTCTATAATTATTAGGAATATATATAATATAATTTACATCTCTATAAAACAAAGCATCATCAATTGCTTCTTCGTCTCTTTCTATCTCAATTATATTGCTATTTTTACTAATATAATCAATTAAATTTTTTGTAATTCCTTCTTCTTTATCTTCGTTAATAATTAATATATCTGGTTTACTTGCAACAAAATTTGTACTGTTATCGCTAGTTTGCATATTAAATCCAGCAAAAAATATCAAAAATACTGTATACATAATGATAGGTGCTTTTGCTTTATTTAATACTTTTAAAAATGTTTTAAATACTGTCATATTTCTGCCTCCTTAAACAAATATAAGAAATTAGTATTGCAATTATGGCAAAAATTACTAAACTTATAATATTAAAGTAATACCTATCTAATGTATCATAATAATACAGTGAATAAAATCCATCTGTTATCATACTTGCTGGGTTTATTTTATTTACAATTGGTACATTTTTGTCTACTATATATTTCATTGTAATTCCCATCATTCCAGATAAGAAACAGCCGAGCATTGTGATAGAAATCATAATTCCTGTTTTCAAATTTTCTCCTGCTTTTAATACTGTTCCAATAAGAAGTCCCATAGATAATCCTGCAAAACTTCCTACTGCACCTAATAAAATAATAAGAGGTAAATTTGTTCCATAATCTACTTTTAGTACAAATATAGTATACACAAACAAAAGTGCTAATCCTATTAATTGAGTAATATATCCTGCAAGCATACTGCTAAGAACTACTTTTCCCTTAGATGTTGGTGCTACACTTACTCTTTTTCCTTGATTAGACATATTTGCTAAGTTTTGATTAATTGCAACCATTCCAAGAATTCCACCATATAAGCAAGTCATTGCAATAAGAGTATAAAATTCTATCATAGTATAACTCAAATTACTTCTAGATATATTCTTAATATTTGCTTCTTCCTTTTGTGTTATTTCTAATATATCTTTATAAATTTTCTCATAGTCAATTTGATAGTTTCCTGCCATCATTTGATTTTTTATTTCATCTTCTGCAAGGTTCGAAACAATATGAGTTGTTTGTACTACTTCTTCTGTTACTTGTTTAAAAATAGTTTGGTTAATTCCACTTGTTGTAAATACTAAATGTGGTAGTTCATTTTCTAATACCATATATCCATCTATTTCGTTGTCTTGTAATAATTTTGTTGCTTCTTCATTAGTAACATATTTTGTATTAAATAATCTATCGTCATTTTCTTCATCACTTAGTGTTTTAAAAGTTTCTTTCCAGATTTCACTATTATTAAATTCTTCATTATCAACAATAGCAATATTGATAATATCTAACTTTTCACTATTTTCAATATTAGAAAACGCCATATTGAAAAATGTTCCTAATATAATTGGAAAGGCAAAGGTCCAAAATATTAGCATTCTATTTCTAAAGAGAGTTTTAAAGGCATATTTAAAATTATGGATAAACATTAGTCTCTAAGTTCCTTTCCTGTTAATTCTAAAAATACATCATTTAATGTTGGTCTTTCTGAATAAATTTTATTATATTTAATACTCTCTTTTTTCAAATAATCAATTAATTCAATTAAATTGTTTTTGCCTTTTTTATATGTAACCAGTAATATGTTTCCATTATAATTCACATCATCTACATGCTCTAAGTTTTTAATTTCTTCTATGTGTTTTTGATCTAATTCATTTACCTCTACAGTTACTTTTTCCTCTATTTTTGCAAGTTCCTTTAATTCATCTGTTGAACCAGCAGCAAGTACCTTTCCTTTATCTAAAATAATAACCCTATCACAAATAATTTCTACTTCTTCCATATAGTGTGTTGTATATAAAATTGTTGCTCCATTATCTCTTAACTTTTTAATTCCATCTAATATATTATTTCTACTTTGTGGATCTACTGCAACTGTTGGTTCGTCCAAGAAGATAATACTTGGTTTATGAGCAATTCCACAAGCAATATTTAATCTTCTTAATAATCCTCCAGATAATTGTTTTGGATAAAATTTTCTAAACTCTTCTAATCCTACTAAATCTATCGCATCTTGAATATACTGTTTTCTTTTTTCCTTATCTTTTATATATAAACCGCAAAAATAATCAATGTTTTCATATACCGTTAACTCTTCAAATACAGCTACGTCTTGGAATACTACTCCAATTTTCTCTTTTATATCATAAGCATTTGGTTTCATCTCTTTACCAAATATAGTAATACTTCCTTTACTAAAATTTAATAAAGCTAGAATGCAATTAATCGTTGTTGATTTTCCACTTCCATTTGGTCCGTAGTAAACCTAATATTTCTCCTTTATGTACTTCAAATGATAAATCATCAATTGCTTTTAACCCTTTATACTCTTTCGTTAAATTTTTAACTTCAATAATGTTATTCACTTTTTTGTCCCCTTTCTATTTTAAATCCTTTCAGCATTTCTAAAACTGTATTCCCTAATAATTCACTTATTTCTTTATCTGAAAATTCTACTGTTTTTGTTGCAACTAGACACGCAATCCCATGCGTAAATATCCATACTTTTATGTGAAATTGTTTTTGTTCTTCAAAGGATAATCCCGTTAATAATTGTCCTTCTTTTATAACTTCATCACCCATTTTATCTGCCATAACAAAGTTCTCAGCATTTAAATTTGTCTTTTGCATAAAAACAATTTTAAAGAATTCTGGATAGTCTTTAGCAAATTTAATATATGATAACCCCATTTTTTTGTATGAATTTTTTCCATTTGTATCTTTTAACATATACTCTTGATATTTTTCATATATCTTTTCATAAACTGCCTTTTTTAATTCTTCCATATCCTTAAAATGATTAAAAATAGGATGTACAGATGCGTTTAATTCTTTAGCAATCCTTCTTGCATTTATACCTTCAAAACCATCCTTTTTCACAATTTTATAAGCAACATCTAGCACCTCTTCTTTTTTAAAGATCATTCTTGGTGGCATTACATCACCCCTCCTTTTTAAGTAACATGCGTTACCTAACAATTGCTATTATATCATTCACTCTTATTTTTGTATATAGTTTTATAGAATTTTACTTTATAGAAATATACATAAAGACAGATAATTCTAAATTATCTGTCTTTATGTATATTTCCTTTTATATCTTCTTTGAAATAACTACGTTACTAATAATATATATTACTAATTGTATACCTACTAATAATCCTAAATGCATACCTAACTCATTATTCATAAAAATTGATAATATTATTGATGCTATTGCTTGTAGCACAATAGCAATTCTAAAAGTAACTGCCATTGACTTAGTTTCAATTTCGATATTTCTTTCATCTGTTAATTCAATTTCTCTATCTCTTATAGTCTTTGAATTTTTCATGCTTCTTAAATTTCTTATAAATAAGACGAAACTTACTATTGTAAAACTTGTTCCAAATCCATTTATATAACTTGTTTGCATTTCGCTAAGTCCTTTTAAATATAGTGATAATATAATTATAATAATTCCTATTACCATACAAATAAATGATATTATACATTTTCTTTTTAATTTTTTCTCCACTTATTTTTCCTCCTCATAAATAAATATTTCTTCAATAGATTTTTTAAAATGATTAGCAATTTTAAAAGCTAATAAAATTGATGGGTTATATTTTCCTTTTTCTATTGAGATAATAGTTTGTCTTGAAACTCCAACAATACTTGCTAATTCCTCTTGTCTCTCATTTAACTCTTTTCTATAATATTCCACTTTGTTTTTCAATCTATCACTCTCCTTCTTAAAATGTAAAGTTAACTTTACTTTATTATATTATCTATTTAAAACAATGTCAAGTTTATTTTACATTTTTTCAAAAAAAAAATAATATAGCAATGTTAAAATTGCTATATTTTAAGTTAATAATTATTCCTCTACTTCTGTAAAGTCTTTTCTTTTCCCTTCAATTATTTCATCATAAAGTTCTAATTTATAATTTAATTTACTAATTGTTTCATTAATATTTTTTTGTTTTTCTAAAAGCTTTTCTTTTTGTTCTTCTAACAATTGCTTTCTAGCCTTTGCTGTTTGTCTTCCTTTTTCATATAAATCTATATATTTTATTAATATTTCAATTTCCACGCCTGCATCTCTCATACATTTTATAAATTCAATTCGCCTACAAGTTTTATCATCATAATTTCTAATTCCATTCTTATTTCTTGGAACATTTGATACTAATCCTATTCTTTCGTAATACCTTAAGGTATCTGGTGTTAAGTTATATTTCTTTCCTACTTCTTTTATTGTCATTTATATTCCTCCCTTTGTTATAATACCTATTTACATATATATATCACTTAGAGTTAGCTTTAAGTCAATAGTTTTTATAAATTTTTAAAAAATAGATTAGTTATATTTCAAACCAATCTATCTAAAAACTAAAATTATATTAAATTCATTATACCATATGTTATAAATGGACTTGCATATATTGTTACATATATTAAAGATATCCAAGGTTGATAATCAATATAAAATTCTTTAAAAGATAACGACCAAGGATGTTTAATTATAACCCATCCAAACACATCAAATACTACTGTTATTGTTCCCCAAACAAGTGATGTCCAAATAACGTTTGATAAACTTATAGTTTCTAATCCATTAAAATAAAGATATGCGAATATTGGAAATATAATTATATTATATAATGGATGCCAAGGTTTTGTCTTTTCATATCCTTCTCCCATACCAGAACTATCTTTCATTGATTTCATATGTAAAACTACAATATTAAAAATTGTATGTAAAATACCTATGCTTGTAACTATAAAATATGCTATCCAATACCACAACATCGAAAATCCAAAATTCTCCATTCCTTATTCCTCCATTTCTATATATAATTATATCATAAAAGACAGATAATTTTCAAACTATCTGTCTGTGTTTTATATTACTTTTCTAGTAAATCCTTATTAATTTTTTTAATACTTTGTTGGAATAAATTTCTCAGTAAATTTATATTTTTCTCTATTTTTAACATGTAAAAAACCAATTATACTAAAAATAACTGCTCCAATGAAATTAACAAATAAGTCTTTCATTGTATCGATAATACCAATATCTAGATACCCATTATCTATTGTTGTAATAGTTCCATCTTTTGAATGTATTTGAGTCTTTTCAATATCGTTTATTTTAATTGGATTATTTTCTTTATTTGGATTTAATTCCACTGATGAAATGCTTTTGACTATTCTATCTTTTTGCATATCAGTTTTAAATACATTATCTGCTGTAAATTCAAAAAATTCCCATAGAATTCCTATTGTCATTGAAAAACAAAATGCTACAATTACAAGATAAATCGGTGATAAACTTATCTTTTTACTATTTTGATTCAATATATCTACTAATGAAAAACCAATTCCTGCACATAAAAATCCATTTAGTGTATGAAGTAATGTATCCCAAAAAGGTATTATCCCATAAAAGTTGTTTATTTCTCCCAAAATAGTAGATGAAAAAATAAATAAATAGATTAATGCTTCTAATAGACTAGGTAATCCTATTTTAAATTTTTCTGTTACAATCGTTGGTATTGTAAATAAAAGTAATGATAAAATACACATCATTGCATTTTGAAAATTGCCCATTAATATTTGAAATATCATACTAATCACAACTAATAATCTTAATATTAAATATACTGCAATTGATTTTTTATTTGTTTCTTTATATTTCTGCTTCATTTTTTTCGAAAAATTTCCCATATATTGTTCCCCTCATCATTTTTACTTCGATATATAAATTTATTTACATTACAAATAGTATTATAGTTAAAAACTGTAATATTGTAGCTAACAAAATAAATAAATGAAATATAGAATGTATATATTTATGTTTCTTACCTACACCATATAAAATAGCTCCTATTGTATATACTATTCCTCCTAGTAATAATAATACAAAACCAGTCATAGTTAGTAATTCTGGTAATATATGAACTTTTATTATAATACACCAACCCATTAATAAATAACAAATCATCGAGAACACTTTATATCTCTTTAAATCTATGGCATTTAATATTATTCCTATTATTGCAAGTATCCATATAATAGCAAAAATAGTCCAACCTGTTAAATTATCATATTCTCTTAAAGTACATAATGCAAATGGTGTGTATGATCCTGCTATCAATAAAAATATACTACAATGGTCTAATATTTGTAATACTCTTTTTCCTTTTAATTTTGGACTTAGTCCATGATATATACTAGACATTGTATATAGTAAAATTACTGTTATTCCATATATTATACCACTTACAATTCCATATATGTTTTTATGAATTATTGCTACTATAACACATAATATCATTGCTACAAGTCCGAACCCTGCTCCTACTATATGTGAAGTCATATTAAATATCTCTTCACCTTTTGTATATGTTGGCAAAACTCGATCAGCTAATTTTGTTCTTTTCATAATACCTCCCAGTATATAAATTATATATAAGTTATTATTCTATCTTATATTATTTTTACCTGCCTTATGTAGTAATACATTTATTTTTTAATTCTATAACTTTAGTAGCAACATTCTTTATAAAAGTTTCGTCGTGTTCCACAAATATAAGAGTCGGTCTATATTTTAGTATTGTTTCTTCTATTTGTATTCTTGTTAAAATATCTATATAGTTAAGTGGTTCATCCCATATATATATGTTAGCGTTTTCTACAATACTTTTTGCAATTAAAACTTTTTTCTTTTGACCTTCACTCATTTGTTCAATATCTCTATCGAATTCCATAGTAGTAAACCCCATTTTAGAAAGCATTGCTTTAAAAATGCTTTCATCAATTTGATTTTTACTAGCAAATTCTTTTAAGTTTCCCTTTAAACATTCTGTACTTTGTGATACATATGATATTTTTAAATCATTAATAATTTGTAAGTTACCATTATACTGTATCTCATTTCCCATAAGTAGCTTTAATATACTAGATTTTCCTATTCCATTTTTACCTGTAATTGCAACCCTATCTCCATCATTTATTTCGAAGGATATTTTATTGAATATAGCATTATTTTGATATTGTATTTGTAAATCTTTTGTTATAATTAATGGATTTCTCTTATTTTCTAACGGCGTTATCTTTAAAGCATCATTTCTATCAATATTTTTTAACAAATTAGCTTTTTCATCTATCGCCTTTTTGGTTCTCTTTTCTATCACTTTAGACTTTTTCATCATTTTTGCTGACATATGTCCTACATAGCCTTTATCTATACTTGATCCAGAATTTGTAGTATTATATTTTGATTTTTCAACTTCACTTGACCATTTTGCAGCATTTCTTGAAGCAATTTGTAATCTGTCTATATCTTTTTTCAGTTTTTCGTTTTGTGTTAATTCAAAATTATCTTGTGCTTGTTTATTTTCTTGCCACGAAGAAAAGTTACCTTTTTGAACATCAATATTTGTATTGTTAATAGAAATTATATGGTCTACTACTCTATCTAAAAAATTTCTATCATGTGATACTAATATAAAGCTCTTCTTCTTATTCAAATATTCTATTAGATTATCTCTTGTTTCCATATCTAAATGATTTGTAGGCTCATCTATAAGTAAAAAGTTGTTGCCTTTTAAAAATAAACTTATTAAAAGTATTTTTATTTGTTCTCCTCCACTTAATAAATTAAAACTTCTATAAAGAATTTCTGTATCAGCATTAAGTAAATTCAATTCTTTTATTATCTCCCAGTCATCTGCATTTGGTGCAATTTCATTAACAATTTCAATTGACATTCTTTCTTTATCATTTATTTCAAAAGGAAAATAATCGAATTCTACATTTTTTGATATTGTACCTTGATATTCATATTTACCTAATAACAATTTTAAAAAGGTGGTCTTTCCTTTTCCATTTCTACCAATTAAGCCTAATTTCCAGTCTGTATCTATATTAAAGGATACATTTTCAAACACATTATTTATGCTGCCATCATATCCAAAGCTTAAATTACTTACATTTATTAAAGACATTTTCCCTCCTACTAATAAAACTAAACTTATAAAACCAATGCCTTTTTAGGACAAAAATTTGAACATTTGCCACACCTTATACATTTATTATGATCTATTGTAGGTGCTTCAAAATCTTTTTGTGTCAATGCTCCTACTGGACAAACATTTACAGCAGGACATTTATGATTTTGTGGACAATTTTCAATTACCATTTTTAATTTCTTTTCCATATAATTCTCCTTCTCTTTGAACAATTTATTTCTAAAATCTAAGTGATGTACTATTATTAATTAACATTGTACTATATATAAATAATATATCACTATTTTCAAATTTCACATATTCATCTAATCTTTTTGGTGATATATATCTTGTATCTATTACTGTTATTTTACTATATTCTTCCACTAATAATGGTACTAAACTACTTCCATATGAATCCCTAAAAACAATTAACTCTTTATCCTGCTTGCTTTTTGGATTACTAATTGTTAATAGTGGTACTGCTCCTGATAAGTAAATATCATATTTATCTGGGGCTTTTAATTTTTCCATATCATATATCTTAGTTTCCTTTTTCGTTTCATAATTGTACACTACACAATTTTCTATTATTTCATTAGTTAGTATTCGTATTTCATCATTTTCTGTTTCTATAAGATATCTTCCTGCATAAACCCCTTTAAAATCCGCTATCTTCTTTTCTTCATATTTGTTTTCTATTTTCAAATTCATCTCATTTGCAATTTTATTTACTACACTCTGTAATTTTTCTTGTTTCCAATGTGAATCAGTATAATAATAACTAGCTAGTTGTAATTCATCAAATATATCAATATATGTAGCCCATTGTATATTTTCCTTAATAATATCTTTCATTTTTTGATAATCTAATTTTAAATTGTTCTCATTTACAAAATAATTTTTGTCTGGAACTATTGTATAGTAAACTCTATTAGCATTTGTTAGATATCTTTCATTTATTTCCTTCATTTTGTTTGTTAAATTTAAAACTGATTTTTCATTTAATGGATATATTTGTTCTATTAAACTTTTGTTATATTCATAAATATTATTACTATCTTGCTTTTTTAATAATCCTATTTCTATATTCGTTTTTAATTTTCTAAATGCTTCTCTTTCAAAAAACTGATCCATTGTATATTTTTCAAATTTCTCAAAAAAACTGCCATCAAATAAGGTTTTAATTGAAATTTTAGGAAATTGTTGCAATTTTCTTCTTTCTGTTAGAGAGATAGTTACATCTTTTGTTATTATATTAATGAAAAAGGTTATTATTATAACCAACAAAAAGGATATCGTAACTACTATATTTTTTATTTTATCATTCATTTTACCCTCCCTAAAATCTAAAATATAAAAATGGATTATATGAATTATCTACTAAATAAGCTGTTGTTATAATAAGTAATGTTATTATACATATTGGTTCTAAAATGTTAATAATCTTGTTTATTTTCTTATTTTCCTTTAATTTTAGTACAATATTTCTTAGAAGCGGAGTTGCACCAATAATAGCAATTACTAGTATGACAATATAACTTCTTATATAATATATTGTATACTGATTTATAAAACTTTCTCCATTTGCTCCAAATAAACCTATTATATTTTGTAGGGCTTCTTTCATATTTTCTGCATTAAATATAATAAAACTTATCATTACAATAAATAATACATATATTCTTTTAAAAAAAGTAGGCCATTTTTCTAAGTATTTTCCTAAAAATAGTTTCTCAATAATAAGAATAATACCAAATAATAATCCCCATATTACAAAATTCCAGCTTGCTCCATGCCATATTCCTGTAAGCATCCATACTACAAGTATGTTTCTAATCTGTTTTTTAATTCCTTCTCTATTTCCACCCAGTGGTATATACACATAATCCTTAAACCAAGAACTCAAAGATATATGCCATCTTCTCCAAAATTCTGTTATACTCTTTGAAATATATGGATAATTAAAATTCTCTAAAAAGTGAAAACCAAATATTCTTCCGAGTCCTATTGCCATATCTGAATAGGCTGAAAAATCAAAATAAATTTGTAACATATAACTGATAGCAAATATCCAATAAAATAGTACGCTTTTCTCCTCTGCTATAATAAATTTGTTGCACAATTCTCCTAACATATTTGCAATTAAAACTTTTTTAGCAAGTCCAATAGTAAATCTTGTTATACCATATGAAAAATTCTCAAAGCTATGTTTTCTTTTATCTAACTCTTCTTCTATTGTTTCATACCTAACAATTGGCCCTGCAATTAATTGTGGAAATAATGATACATATGTTGCAAGTTTTAAAAAACTTTTTTGTACTTTTACTTTTCCTCTATATACATCAATTAGATAACTAAGAATTTGAAATGTATAAAATGATATTCCAATTGGTAGTGCTATTCTTAAGAGTGCCATATTGGTATGAAATATTCCATTTACATTTGTTAAGATAAAATCTGTATATTTAAATACACCTAATGCTAAAATATGTATTGATATTGTTATAACAAATAAACTTTTTTTCTTGTATTTATCAATCAATATTGCTCCTATATATGCTATTAATATTTCAGCTAACATTAAAAAAATATATTCGGGTTCTCCATAAAAATAAAATACCATAGATGCAATAAATAATATAAAATTTCGTGTTTTTTTAGGTACTGCAAAATATAAAACAATAATTATTGGTAAAAAATAATATAAAAAACTAATACTTGTAAATAACATTTATTTTTCCTTTCCTACTAGCAATAAAGCTTCCATTTTAACCTGGAAGCTTTATCAAATCATTTTTATCCTAAGTTTAAAGTTCTGGTGGAAGCTCAAAATCTACTTCTTCAGCTTTTTCTAATTCTTTTCCTATATCGTTTCCAACATATTTTTTAAATTCTTCATATACTGGTTTTGCCCACTCTTCACTAGCCATTACTAAAAATATAATATTTTCATAATTTGTAATATATAATTTTTCTGCAGAAACACATATCCATCTTCTCATATCTATGTTGTCTTTCATTTCTTGCTTCATTTGCTCTACATCTGCATTTTCATTTACTTTAACAATTGCTAGTGAATACGCTTGTGCATTCATTAGTGGTACAGATACTACTAATTCTTCTACATTTTTATTTGATTTTAATCCTGTAAAAACTGAAACTTGTACACTATCATTTACATCTATCACGGCTGTTTCTAATTGTGGTAAGTTTACTTTTTCACTAGAATAAATTGTATTTAACATATTTTGCATTTCCTCTGCTGTTTGAAGTTTTAACTCCTTTTTTCCTGTTTTTTGAACAAGTACAATACCTCCTACTATAAGAGCTATAATTACTATTATTGCTATTATTATAATTGCTTGTTTTTTCATATTTTCCTCCTTATATGATTTTATATTTCTTAATATACCCAAATTATATTCTATTAATTCTTTTTTGTAAATAGGTACTATACATTACTTTTTAATAGGTAAATCTTTACAGGTTTCAATAATAATTTCTTTTACCAATTCTTTATTATCTATATCTTCAATTAAATACATGGGTTTTGCACCATTATAAGGTATTTGTTCTTTCATATTATATTTTTTATTACTATTCACAATTTTTACAAGCACTCTACTATCATAAATCCCACCAAATAGGATACCATTATAATATAATAAATATTCTCCCATCATACTTCTACAAGTTATATTATCTAGTAAATTTAATTGTTCTAATATAAAATCTCTATATTCTTTTGATGTGGCCATATTTACACCTCCTTTTTAATTCTAAAATAATGTTGGTTTATAGTATAATATTTCGCCATTTTCCTTTATGATAAACTTTATTGTTACAGCAGGATATCCTAAATTATTCATATGTTGTCTAAACTCATATTCTCCTGCTCCTAATTCTCCATATTTACTAGTCCAATCATATGTCCATTTATAGGTATTTTTATCTGGATTCTCAAATGATACTAATGTATCTTCATTTGATATATCTGAATTATTAGGTGCTTCCTTCCATGTTGCCACATTTGAACCGCTCATAAGAAGTTGTTGAATTATCTGTTGCTGGTACTATTTTATTTTCAGCTTCTTTTACATAACGTACTTCATCATTCTTTTTACTAATTGTATAATTATTTGAATAACCACCATAAGGAAGTTCGTTTGTATCTATTAAAGTAAATGATATTCTAGTTTTTGTTAATTCTGTTAAAGAAACAGAAACATTATTCACAGAATTGCATAAACGTTTTATTGCATTTTCTGGTATTTCAATATCACTTTTTTCTTTTGCAATATCAACTTTACTAACGTTATGAATTTGTGCTGGATAACTTTGTGCAATTATTCCATCAAAATAAATTAATATCTCTTGTCCTTGCTTAAACTTAGTATTGTTATCTTTAGAATAGCTTACTGTATATAAATCATTATCTTTCGTTCCCATAACTGCTAAATAATTATCCTTTACATTTACTACAATTGCACTTAAAGGCGTCATTTCTATATTGTTAGTTTCTGTAACAACCGGATCATCATAAGATACTGTATTTAAATTTTTAATACAATAAGTTCCAATTGCTATTATTCCTATTATTAAAATTATACTTATTATAATTGATATTATTGCTTTTTTCATAAATCCTCCTTATAATACTACTTTCTGGCTAAATAATAACATAAAAGCATATAATTAGCAAGGTAATTATATGCTTTATAGAGCTCTTATTATTTTTGCACATCTTTTATATTTGATATTATTGCTGCAAAGTATGGTAGCTCTTTATCTTTTTCTTTTAAAAATATTGTAAAAGTATTATCTACTATAAATTCTCGTGGTTCTTCATATTTTATTGACATTGCTGAATCTTTTGTCATTATACCCGCTTCGCTTTTTATTTTTCCACCCTTTTTATCTAATTCAAATTCAATAGTTTGCATAGCTTTGTCTATGGTATAATTTTCTCCATTAGAACTTTCTACTACTTTACCTTTCAATTCTTTAATTTCTTCTTTTAAATTAAAACTTATGTTAGGTATTTTTAAAGTATCATTTTCTTTAAAACTTCTTATACCTTTATAATCTTCACTGTTTTTTACTATTTCTTCATATATTTTTCCAAAGGTATCTTGCTTTGTTCCTCTTGATATAATAACTTCATCATTACCTTTTGTTAATAATTTTACAGCAAAATCTTCTTTCGAATTATAATATAACACTTGTACTTGATCTCTTACTTGTGCATCAGTAGTTTTATTTATACCAAAATATTTAACATTTTGACAGTTCCCAAATGTACCATTTTCTAATTCTGTAAATACTTTTGGAAATTCAAATTCTTTTTTTAACATTGTATATAGAAAATATGACTTTCCATCTGGCAATGTCCAATCAAAATCCTCCAATATATCACTGGTTTCATTAAACTTTTCTTTAATTGTTTGTTCTATTTGTTTTTTCAATTCTAAACTTGTAGGACCATATACTTTATAATAACTGTCTTTAGATAAGTGTGATGTATTAAAAGTTCCTTTATTTAAGTTTCTAACAAAATCTGGTTGTGGATTAAACACTATATCTTGTTTAGCAAAATCATTTTTTAAATCATTCCATATCAAATTAAAAGTTCCACACCAGACACTGTTATCTGTCATTTTATCCTCTAATGATAACACAATACTCATATTATCTGTTTTAGGTTTTTCAATAGGTGCTTCATAACTTTTCCCCCAAGTACTAAATATAACCGGCTTATTGTCTTTCATTCTATTTAGATCTACTAAATACATAACTTCTAAAAATACCATTAATGCCACAATAATTGTTATTATTACTATTATCCATATTTTTTTATTCATTCCTATCACCTTTTTTCCTTTCATCTTTTAGACGTTTTTTCTTTTGATTTTTGTTGGTGTTTTATAAAAAAATAATATCATAAAAGGAAGTAATTATCAATTACTCCCTTTTTACCTATCTTATTATTGTGGATAATGTGTCTTTACTTTATCTGGAAGCTCATTATATTGTACTTCTTCCCAAGAATGCACTCCCATAGTTCTTATTTCTAACTTTAAATATGAATTTTCTCTTAGTTCTCTACTAGTTTTAAATTTCAATTCTCTTTTCTTCCCATTTTCATTGTAACAGTCTAATGTATATTCATATTTCATATTATCTGTTGAAGAAATTTTTTCTATTTTACTATTATCTATTTTTGTATAATAAATTGATTTATAATTTTCTAAAAAATATAATCCCACTGCACAAATTGCTACTAACACAATTACTGCAATAATTGTAGGTATTTTTTCCTTTATACTATCCATATTTCTATTCCTCCTCTTTAATAATATTTTTACTTCCAAAGTAGGTAGCTAAGAAGTATGCTCCATATATTACTCCTATAATAATTACTGTAGCAATAGCTGATGGCAATAAATCTTTCTCGCTAGCTATACCAGACATAATTTTTATTGCAAACTGTATTCCAAATATAGAATGTATAATAGCAAGCAACAATGGTACTCCAAAAAATATTCCAATTTGTCTAAATAATGCCTTATTTATCATCTTCTCATCACAGCCAATACTCCTTAGAATAGTATATCTTTGTTTATTGTCTGAACTGTCTGTTAGTTGTTTTAATGCAAGGATCGCCGAACTTGCAATTAAAAATATAATTCCTAAATAAATTGCTATAAATGTTACAATTGTTGCCAACCCCACACTTGCTTCTATAATGGATATTTTTGTTAAACCATCTATTTCTAATCCATTATCAGATAAATTTTGTATGAACCCTGAATCACCACTTGTAAATAGTTTTTCTATTTCTTGTTTTTCTTCCTCTGTATTTACATTATAATTTGCAGCTAAGAAAGCCATATCTTTCATATCATTTGTTAGAGGGCAATTATCTGGAACTAATATAATTCCCGTATTTGTATGACTTGTTGACATTACTATAAATCCACTTTTACATTCATTATATTTTGCTTTATACTGTTTGCCTGCTATTATTAAAGGATTATTTTCTTCCATTAATACTTCATTTCTTATTTCTTCCATACTCGTAAAATCACAAAGCATAATATATTCATTATCCTTTAATTCATATTCATCTATTCCATACAATTTAGCTATTTTATTGTAATCAGATATTTTTACAATTTGTTCCTTTGTACCATATGCAAGACCTGGAAATTTCTGTTTTATTTCTTCTAGTTTGCTTCCTAAAAAATCATTCCAAGTTAAATTGTTACTTGTATAAATTGGTATTTCTACTATATCTTTTAATACACTCATATCTAGTTTATTGTTCTTTAATGTGTCTTGTATTGATATTTTTGAATCTTCTCTTTGTTCTTTTGTAGTTTTCTTTTCTATTCCATATTTTTTATAAGTTTCTTGTAAATTAGCTGTTTTATATAAATTCAAATCTACTGGTGTCATTTCTAGCAATTCTCTTCCCATTGTATTTCTTAATGCTAAACTTGAAGAAAGTATTGATATTGTCATAAATAGCATTAAGCATATAACACTCATACTTGCTACCATTGTGTTAATCTTATTATTAATTTGCCTTAATACAAACATATTTGTACCTGTTAAATATGTTTTTTTCATTTTTTGAACTATTTGTATTATAAAGCCAGATATTGACCAAAAAATTAATACAGTACTAACTATTCCCATTAAAATAGGAGGTAATATTTTTTCTGCTGTATCTAAGGAATGAGCATCTCCTGTTACTTTCCAATAAGCATATCCCAATATACTTGAAGCTACTAAAAATATAATTATACAAAGAAAAGAATTTTTTATTTTTACTTTTTCATTCTTTTTAGCTGCATTTAATAAATTGATTAATTTATATCTTGAAACTGTTACAGTATTAAAAAACATTACTGCAATATACATTACTCCAAAATATATACAAGTCTTTATGCATGCTTCTTTTGAAAATATAAACTGAAATTCACTCATATCTGCTTCAAACATTTTTGCAACTAATATAGACATGAATTGAGATGCAAATACACCGAACTACTAGTCCTATTGCAAGTGAAATTATTCCTACAAATATTGTTTCCATTAGTATTATTTTCGATATTTGTCTTCTTCCCATTCCTAGTGTCATATAAATTCCAAATTCTTTTTTTCTTCTATTAATTAAAAAATTATTTGCATATACAATTAGTAAGCCAAGTACAACTGCAACAAATACTGATACAAACCCAAGCATTGTTATCATTAATTTTATAATATTTCTTTGTGATTCCGATACTTGTAACATTGCTTGTTGGCTATCCAAAGAGTTAAACATATAAAATATCGCAACACCTAATACTAATGTCAAAAAATATATTGCATAATCTTTTATACTTTTTTTCATATTATTAAAAGATATTTTAAATAACATTGTTTAGGTCACCTCCAAGAAGTGTTTGCACCTCAATTATCTTTTCAAAGAATTGTTTTCTTGTATCATTTCCTTTTATTATTTCATTAAAGATTTTTCCATCTTTTATAAATAAAATTCTATTTGCATAAGAAGCTGTGAAAGCATCATGTGTAACCATTAAAATAGTTGCATTCATTTTTGTATTTAAAAACTCGAAATTTTCTAATAATTGTCTAGCTGATTTACTGTCTAATGCACCTGTTGGTTCATCTGCAAGCACAAGTTTTGGATTTGTAATAATTGCTCTTGCCGAAGCTATTCTTTGTTTTTGCCCACCTGATACTTGATATGGATATTTATTTAAAATATCTTTAATTCCCAATTTTTCTGCAATATCATGAACTCTTTTATCAATTTCGTTTACATTTACCTTACCGAATTGTTAATGCAAGTGCTATGTTTTCATAAGCTGTTAATGTATCTAATAGGTTAAAATCTTGAAAGATAAATCCTAATTCTTCTCTTCTAAACTTATTTAGCTTATTTCCCTTTAGTTTAGTTATGTCTTCACCATTTACAAATATGTGTCCTGCTGTTACTTTATCTATGCTAGAAATTACATTTAATAGTGTACTTTTCCCTGAACCACTTGCCCCCATTATTCCAACAAATTCACCTTTTTCTACCGTAAAACTAATATTATCTATTGCTTTTGTTAAATTTGATTTGTTTCCATAGTACTTATCAATATTCTTTACTTCTAAAACTTTTTCCATTAAAAAAACTCCTTTCATTATGTCTTTATTATAATAGCTTTTTAAATAAGTTCATATCGATTTAGCTTACAAAAGTCTTACATTTCTGTAAGACTTTTATTTCATATCTATATAACTATTTTGTGGAAATATTAACCTGACTTCTGTGCCTTCATTCCAAATAGAATATAACTCTATTGCTATTCCTAATTTATCACATAATTTCTTACATAAATATAAACCAATTCCTGTAGATTTTTTATTAGATAGCCTTCCATTAGTTCCTGTAAATCCCTTTTCAAATACTTTTGTAATTTCCCCTTCTTTTATCCCTATTCCATTATCTTTTATATACAAAATAACATTCTCTGTTCTTTCTTTTGCATATATTTCAAGTTGCAATTTTCTATCTTGGCTTTTATATTTTATACTATTTGCAATAATTTGATTTAGTATAAAAACAATCCATTTAATATCTGTTCTCACTTGTAAATTTAAATCATGAATATTAATTAATATCTTCTCTTGAATTAAAACATTTTTATTTTTTTTGATACTTTCATTTACTATTTCTTCTAACTTCACTTTTCTTATGTAATAGTCTTTTTCTACTGTATTACTTCTTGCATAATATAAAGCCTGTTCAATATAATTTTCTATCTTTTGTAATTCTTCATCTATACTTTTGGTAATTTCATTTTTATTGTTTTCTATTATCATTTTACCGGCTAGCTATTGGTATTTTTATTTCATGAATCCACAACTCTATGTAATCTTTATAATCTTCTCCGCATATATTTATATCTATTTACATTTTCAACCATTGATTTATCTATCTGCTCTAGTGAGTTTTTTAGTATCTTTCCTTCTAAAAAATCAGGCATCTTTACAATTTCTGTAACCAAATATTTTTCATCTAGCTCTTCTAAGGTACTTGATAAATTTTTATAAAAGTTTCTTTTAGTAAAATATTCGACAGCAAGCCCTATTCCATATACTCCAAAAATTGCTATTGGAATATATAACTTTATAAAATTTCCAAATGGATATGCAAGTAAAAATATTTCAATTGTTACTATTCCAAACAATAATAAACTTATTGTAAGTAACTTGTCCTTTATAAAACTATTAAAACTCATCTAATTTTCCCCTTTTAATATATATCCTTGTCCTCTTTTTGTTTCTAATAATTCTTTTAAATTTAATTCATCTAGCTTATTCCTTAATCTTGTAATATTTACACTAAGAGTATTATCATCAATAAAGCTTTCGCTTTCCCACAAGCAATCCATTATATCTTCTCTTGATATAATTTTTCCTCTATTTTGTGTTAAATACTTTAATATCTTATATTCATTTTTAGTTAATTCAATAACTTTATCATCTTTCTCTATTGTACTATTTTGTATGTTTAAGATAAAATCTTTTGTATATATTTTATCTTTTACCTCACTACTATTACCGCTTCTTCTTAAAACTTGTCCAATTTTTGCTAATAATATTTTTATATTAAATGGTTTAGTAATATAATGATCTGCTCCATAACTAATTGAAATTAGTTCATCTATTTCATTATCTCTACTGGTTATAATTATAATTGGCATATTTGAATATTTTCTAATTTCTTTGCACACATATTCTCCATCTACATTAGGCAAATTTATATCTAACAAAACAAGATTTGGATTTATCTTTAAAATATCATTTACAGTATTATCAAATGTTTTTAATAATTCTACAACATATCCATTATTAATTAAAAATATTTCCAACTCGTGTCTTAATTTCTCATCATCTTCTACTATTAATATCTTTTGCATAGTTACTCCTCCTAGTGATATTATAACATAATTGATAAAAAAATAACCTTACATTTCTGTAAGATTATTAAATTTCCATATAGCATTTGTGTTTTATAAACTTTCTAATTTTTTCTTCATCCTTTCCCTCATAATAAGGAATTAGTAAATCTTTAAATTCTTCTGTAAGTTCTGCTGGAATAGCAATAATTCCTTTTCCCTTTGAAATAAGATAATGATTAATAAAAATTATTGATGTTCTTTTATTTCCATCTATAAATATCTGCTTTTTCATTATATATAATAAAAGTTCTATTGCTTTATCAATATCATTCAATTCTCTATTTAATACATCTTCTAATTCTTCTTTTACAACACTTTCAATTGGAATTGCTGGTACCCATTTTGTTCCTCCTATATTAACAGGTACACTTCTTATCTTTCCAGCACTATAATAAAATCCTTCCTCTACAAATTTATTAATTTGACACAATAGTGAAAAACTACTCTTTTCTAAAATTACATTTTTATTTAATATAAACTCCCAAGCATGCTTTAGATTTATAATCTTTAATACATCTTCTGATGTCATATTATTTACTTTTCCACCTTCAATAATATTTTCTGTGTCTGCAAATGTTGTTGCAACGCCCTCTAAAATAGCTTGTTTGTAAATAGTATCAACTAAATGTCTTTTAGCAAAATCTATATTTTCTTGTACTTCTGGTTTTAAAGTTTCTTCTATATAATTTAAACTTTTTAATCTTTTCGCAATATCCCTAATTTGCTTTTTTAAATCTTTTGCCTTAATACTATTATTTAATATTAAATTATATAATTCTTCTGAATATTCCCCAACATATTTTGTTAGTGCTACCCCATCTTCTCTATAATGCACATATATATATTTGTTTGAATCTGCTTCTCTTATTTCAATTGCTCCATATGATAATGAATTTAGCTCCTGTTCAAGTACTTGTTTATTTTGAAGAAGTTCCATTATCTCAATCTTATCTTCCATATTTCCCCTCCTTAAATTTAAAACTTTTTTGTTTGTTTTTTATTGTTTTTGTTTCACATTTATATTATACCACAAAATCAAAAAATGTGAAACTTTTTTTGTAATTTTCATTACTTTTGTTTCACATTTTTAATATTTATATATCTATTTTGTAAAATACACATTAGTTCCATCTTCTAAAGATAATAAAATTGTAGGTTCTCTTTTATCCAAATTTAAACATTCTAATACTTTTGTTGCCCCATTATTTGTTGTTAATACTGCTCTTTGGCCATCTCCATATGTCTTATATGTTCCTTGTAAATCATCTATATTATCTTGTGAATATACACCTATAAATTCTGTATATGTTCCGTCTGCATTTAATGCTAATTCTCCTCCATATGATATTCCAGAACCATACACTTCTCTTAAGTTAATTTCTTTTCCATTTTGCTCTGCCATATATGGTTTCCATTTCCCTACAAAGTAATCTTTATTAGTTGTATTATTATCTTCAGTATTAACATTTTCTAATGAATTATCTACTTTTCCATTGATATTTAAAGATTTATAATATTCTTCTGCTTGTTTTTCAAGTTTTTCCTCACTTACTAGTTCTTCACTTCTTTCTAGCTTATTTATAATATCTTTTGGAAATATCTCTTGGATCGATTTAGCATATCTATCCCCGTCTTCTGGTATTTGATATTTTACTATTTCATTATTCTTTATTGTAAATTTATACGGCATTGAACTTCCACTACTTATTCTTTCTTCATAACCATAATAGTTTTTAATTAATGCCCATATATATACATAAGTTTCATCTTCACTTTTGCTAATTCCCAATTTGGCTATATCGATAAAGGTTTTAAAATTTTCTCCCTCCATATTAACTTCTAATCTTTCATTATCATAATTCTGTTGCTCTAATTTAATAAGATATTGTTCTACTTTTTTATATAACGCCTCTTCTTCTACCTTTGCTAATTCTTTAGCATTATTAACTGGTTTTACTACAAATGGAATTATTGTACATAATATAATCATTATTACAAATAATATAATTGATACTTTATATTTTATCAATTTCTCTGATGATTTTATCATTTTTATTCTTCGTTCCATATTTTTACTATCATCAGTAACACATAACATTTTGGGTACAATTCTTTTAGTTTCATAGGTTTGTAATAAATTTATTAATGTAAAACCATATTGTTTCTTTTGCTCTTTATTCATTTTACTTAACGCAATTTCATCTGTTGCAAGTTCCATTTCTTGTCTAATCTTCTTGAAAAATCCATAAACAAAAGGATTAAACCAATGTAATGCTGTCATTATTAATAGTATATGATTTACTATCATATCTTTCCTTTTGTAATGTGATAATTCATGCATAAATACATTTTCTATAATTTCATCATCTTTTTTACAAAATCCTTCTGTTAATAGAATTTCTGGTCTTACTATTCCGTAAATACATGGTGAAGCATTAAAATTTTGTATTTTAATATCTATCTTCTTAGTAATTTTTAGTCTTTCTTTACACTTTGTTAGTATTGTGTTAATTCTAACATCTTCTAATTTACTTGATTTAACAATTTTATATTTTAATCTAATATTACTTATTACAAATATAATTAAACTAATACTTAATCCCATTAGCCATACTATTGGTAATATTGTATAACATGTAAAACTTGCCTTGTCACTTTTAACATTTATGCTAGTTTGATTTTGTTCTGTATTTTTAATATTCTTTTCCTTATTTATTGTAGGTTTAACACTCTCAATTTTGCTAGTATTACTGTAATTTAAGTCTTGAACTTTACTTAGTTTAGTTTCTACTTTCTCTATTACAGAGGTTATTAGAAAATCATTACTTGTATTAACTTCTATTTTACTGATTGGCATAATAAAAAATAAAATAGGAATTAACATTATAAAGTATTTAAGTTTTGCAGACAATTTGTTATCAAAGTATTTTGTTAAAATTACAATTAATATTCCTAATACTGTTCCCACAATTGACATATACAATATTTTATAAAAAATTGGTGATAGAAAATTACTAATGTTTACTATTATTTCTACCATAACTATTCCTCGCTTTCTAATATATCAATTAACTTTTGCAATTCTTCTTTTGATACTTTTTGATTCTCCACAAAATTTAATAATAAATTTCCTGTTTTCCCATTATATAATTTTTTTAAAAAGCTTTCATTTTGATTTGATAAAAATTTATTTTTATCTACTTTTGGAATATATACTGTATCTTTCATTCCTATTTTTTTTGATACTACAGAACCTTTTAGCATTAGTCTTCTAAGTAAGGTTTTTATTGTATTTTTATTTCCATTTATTGTTTCAATAATTGTGTTTAAGTCACATTGTTTATTCTCCCATAACACTTGCATAATTTCTAATTCTGCATCAGTTATATCATATTTATTTTGCATTTTATTCTCCTTTCTATAGATTACGTATGTAATCTATATTTAGATTATATTATTTATAATGCTTTGTCAAGATTAATTATAAAATATTAACCTTATACAATAAATTTTTATTCTTAAACCAACGCTAGCGTATATATTTTTCTATTTATAATAGCATTTTTTAAGTATTACTCTATTAGAATTATCCAAAGTATAAGCTCTGTTTTTTACTTTTCTTTTAACTTCTATTCTTTTATTTAGAAAAAATACTTCATACCACTTTATAAAAGAATATATAGCCCATACCTTTTTATAGTTATCCTTTTTATTTTTCTTATGTTCCTCTAATAATTTAAGTACATATTTTTGATTAAAAAACTCTTTTACAAACTCTTGATTTATAGTATTTTTTATTTCATTATAAACATCATCTTCTCTCATCCATTCTCTAAGAGGTACTGGAAATCCTAATTTTTTCTTTTTATATGCTTCATTTGGAATACTTTTCTTTGCCGCTTCTCTTAACGCTACTTTTGTATTCGTTTTTGATATTTTATATTCTAATGGTAATGAACTTGCTATTTTAAAAACTTCTTTATCTACAAAAGGGATTCTTGACTCAATAGAATTTGCCATTGTCATTTTATCTGCTTTTAACAAAATATCTTTAGTAAGCCAGTATCTAATATCAATAGCTTGCATTTTAATTATATTGTTGTTGCTTTTAAATTTATCAAATATCGATTTTGTTATATCCTGATTTTTTATAGTATCCTTACAATTTATAATCTTTTTTCTTTCCTTCTCGCTATATATTTTATTTACCCCAATATATTCTTCTTCTAAACTCATTCCTCTACGTACAATTAGATTTCTTCCTCTAAATTCTGGTAGTTTTCCAAAAATATTCGCTAGTATATGTCTAATTTTGAAGGGTATTTTATTATATAATTTTAAATCTACTTCTTCACGATATGTGTTGTATCCTCCAAAAAATTCATCTGCACCTTCTCCAGACATAACAACTTTTACATCTTTTACCGCCTCTTTAGATACAAAGTAAAGAGATATTGCTGATGGATCACAAGACGGCTCGTCCATATAATATAAAATTTTAGATACAGTTTTCATATACTCTTCTTTGGTGATTTTTGTACTAATATTTTCGATACTTAGCTCTTTAGTTAAAGCTTTTGCATATTCAATTTCACTATATTTGTTTAGTTCATATCCTATTGTATAGGTTTTATTAGGTCTTGCTAAACTTACAATATAAGAAGAATCAACACCACTAGATAAAAAAGCACCAACTTCTACATCACTTATCATATGATGTTTGACAGAATCATCTATCACTTCTTCTATTTTATCTACAATTTGTTTATAATCATCATTTTTTTCTTTAAAATCTAACTCGTAGTATTTTTTAACTGTTATTTTATTATCTTTAAAATTTAAACTTGTCCCTGGTTCTAATACATAAACGCCTTTAAATAATGTTTCATTAGTAGGCGTAAAGCTAAAAGATAAATACGGACCAATTAAATCCTTATTTAATATTTTTTCAAAGTCTGGATGTTCTAAAAATGCTTTTATCTCACTTGCAAACATAAAGGTTTTATCCCTTTGGTAATAATAAAATGGTTTTATTCCAAAATGGTCTCTTGCACAAAATAGATTTTTATTCTTTTTATCCCATATACTAAAGGCAAACATTCCTCTTAACTTTTTAGGTAATTCCTCTTTCCATTCTTCATAGCCATACAATAATACTTCTGTATCACTATTAGTTCTAAATTTATACCCCAATTTTTCTAACTCTTTTTTTAATTCACGATAATTGTAAATTTCCCCATTAAATACTACTACTAAATTATTATCTTTGCTAAACATCGGTTGTTTTCCATTATCTATATCTATAATAGCTAATCTTCTATGTCCTAGTGCAATATTTTCATCTATATAATATCCTTCCTCGTCTGGTCCACGATGAATTATTCTATCTGTCATTCTTTTTATGATTATTGGCTTATTTTTTTCTTCATTTAAAAATCCTACTATTCCACACATTTTATTCCACCTCAAGTTACTTTTATTTTAAGATTACAGTTGTAATCTTAATTACTAGATTACACTTGTAATCTAGTTTTGTCAAGTACTTATTTTGATAATTTTTATTTTTTCATATATAGCTTTGTAGTTCAATGCTTTTAGGTATTTTTACTGTTCATTAATTTTCATAACATTGTAGTATAGTACGAACTAAAAGACCCTTCCCTATACTTGTTTTATAATAATACGTTTAAAATTTTTAAAAAAAATTATTTTCCTCTTGCATAAACATATGTTTGTGTGGTATAGTATTTTTAGAATATTTGTTTGGTTGTTTTATTCTTCTTTATGGAGGTTTTTTATGGATATGATGGATAAATTAAATATATTAGCTGATTCTGCAAAATATGATGTTTCTTGCAGTTCTAGTGGCAGTAAACGTGTTAATAAAAATGGAATTGGCAACGGGAAAGCCTCTGGTATCTGCCATAGCTGGGCTAGTGATGGAAGATGTATTTCATTACTTAAAATTTTAATGACAAATGCTTGCATTTATGATTGTAAATATTGTATAAATCGTTCTTCAAATAGTGTAAAAAGAGCAACCTTTACACCAAGAGAAGTAGCAGACCTTACAATTGAATTTTATAAAAGAAATTATATTGAAGGACTTTTTCTAAGTTCTGCTGTTATAAAATCTCCAGATTACACAATGGAACAATTGTATAAAACTATCTATATTTTACGAAATGAATACAATTTTAATGGGTATATTCATACAAAAGCTATTCCTGGCGCTAGTAAAGAATTAATAGATAAATTAGGAAACTTAGTAGATCGTATGAGTATTAATATAGAACTCCCTTCTAATGATAGCTTAAAATTATTAGCTCCTCAAAAAGAGAAAGATGGAATTTTTACACCCATGGGACATATCTCTACTAACATTCAAATTTCAAAAGAAGAAAAATCACACTATGCAAAACGTTTTGTTCCTGCACGGACAAACAACACAAGTTATGATTGGTGCTAGTCCTGAAACTGATTTAAAGATACTTCGTTTGTCACAAAGCCTTTACCAAAAGTATTCTTTAAAAAGAGTTTATTATTCTGCTTATGTATCAGTTAATCAAGATTCTAACTTACCAACTTTAGAAACTCCTCCTCTACTTCGTGAAAATAGGCTTTATCAAGCTGACTGGTTACTTCGTTTTTATGGTTTTAAAGCAGAAGAACTTTTAGATGAAACTCATCCTAATTTTAACAATTTATTAGATCCCAAATGTGAATGGGCTTTAAGACATTTAGAATGCTTCCCTGTAGATGTAAACACAGCTGATTTTTATACTTTACTTCGTGTTCCTGGAATTGGTGTTACAAGCGCCAAACGTATTATTCGTGCAAGAAGAAACTTTAATTTAAATTTTGATAACTTAAAAGGACTTGGAATTGTTTTAAAACGTGCTGTTTATTTTATTACCTGCAGTGGAAAATATTTTAATCATGCAAGTTTCTTAAATTCTGCTTTTATTGAAACCAACTTACTATACCAAGAAAAAAGAAGTTTACCAGTTTTTCAAGAAGCAAAACAATTATCTTTATTTGATACTCTTAAACCTACAAAAGGAGATGTTATAAAATGTATCAGTGGAAATTTGTAGATGTTGCTTATATATATGATGGCTCTTTTAATGGCCTACTTACTATTGTTTTTGATAGTTATATTTCTAAAACCATACCTAATAGAATTGTTACTTCTAATTTTGAATTAGACTTATTTTGTGAATATCAACTTATAAAAACTGATGATGAAAAAGCAAATAGAATTTCCTCTGGGATACTAAAAAACATATCCTATCATGCACTATATACTGCTTATCATATGTTTTTATCTAATGTTATAAATAAAGAAACCTATATTGTACAATACTTACTTTTAGGTTTTCAAATTGGAAATAAATTAGACCATTTATTAACAAACGATACAGTATTAAAACTAGAAAAAACCAGTAAACGTGTTTTTGGTGAATTTCATAGGTTATGTGGTTTAGTTAGATTTATGAAACTATCTAATGGAATGTTTTATGCTAAAATTCATCCAGATAATAACATATTAGAACTATTAGGACATCATTTTATTAAAAGACTTCCAAATGAAAACCTTATAATACACGATAAAATTAGAAACATTGCACTATTATATAACAAAAAAGATTATATTATTATAGAAGCAGATAATCTAAAAATCACCTCTTTACCAGAAGAAGAACTATATTATCAATCTTTATGGAAAACTTTTTATACATCTATAGGAATTAAAGAAAGAAAAAATTCTAAATTAAGAATGCAATTTATGCCCAAAAAATATTGGCAAGATTTAGTTGAAGATTTATAATAGTTAGAGGCTTCATAGCTAATATTCTATGAAGCCTCTATTTTTATTTAACAAAATAATTATAGATATTGTTTAAATCTTTTTCATCTTTAAACTTATTTTCCATTGGGCACATTCCTGTTTTGTCATTATTTATAATAAAATCTACTTTATTTTTATATTCGTATTTAATACTATGTTCCTCTAAAACAGGCATTGCAAATTCACTTATTACATCTGCATATATCTCACTTACCCCTGCCACTGTTAATATACTTCCTGCAACTTTTCCTATTACTTTATCAGCAATTGTAGCACCCTTTAATGCGTCTTTATCTTTTTTTAATATAGATACAATATCCTCTACTCTTCTATGATAATATTTTTTACAAGTTCCATCTTTAAATAGCACTACTAAACTTGCATTATCTTCATATAATTTTTGTTTTACAATTTCTAAATTAGTCATTTTTTAATTGTAACCTTTCATTCATTATTTTTACAATTATAGGAATACATAGTAATTGTATCACAATTCCTGGTAATCCTATTTTAATACTTTCTATAACAGAAATTCCATAAGTAGATAAGCCAATTACATTTATTGCAAAGGCTAATACTCCTGCATAAACTACTCTTCCCAATACAATTGTAGCAATTAATGATATATATGAATTGAATTTTTTGTTAAATATACTAAGTAACACTGCATAAATTAGTAACTCTATTAACATATATGGTAATCTAGCAAGACTAGGCATTCCTGTTAATAAGTAACTAAATATTACAGAACTTCCTGCAACAATAGCACTACTTGTAATTCCAAATGTTAGCGCTGCAATTAGTACTGCAATGTGCATTGGTAAAAATGTAGCCCCTGCTGTATTTCCTGCTAGTATATGAAATATCCTAGGAAGTGTAATTCCTATACCTGATAGTAAAACTGTTCCTATAATGTATTTTGCTTTTGTGCTTGATAATATTTGTGATAAATGATTATTTTTTTCTAATACTTTTTCTTTCATAAATCTAATCCTCCTTATAACTCTATAAGTTCGTATTGTTTTGTTCCAATACCTAATTCTTCTGCTGCATCTATTGTATGTGTTCCGTGTCTTGATTCAACTCTTTCTAAGAAATGTGCTTTTCCTTCATCATCTGAATTTTTAACTAAATCAATACAAGCTTGGTCAATTGCAACAGGATCTAAACTTGCTAAAATCCCTATATCTTTTATACAAGGATCTTCTGCTACTGAACAACAATCACAATCAACACTCATATTACACATAATATTTATATAAGCGATTTTATCTTTAAAATAATTTACAACAGAAGATGCACTATCTGCCATAGCTTCTAAAAATTCATCTTGTTTTGCAATATTATCCCATAATATTGTTTGATCTTTTGTTTTTCCAGCGGAATGTATCCAAGATTTTCCTTCTGATGATGCAACACCAATAGATAATTGTTTTAATGCTCCACCATATCCCCCCATTGGATGACCTTTAAAGTGTGATAATACAAGCATTGAATCATAATTATCTATGTTTTTTCCAACATAGTTTTGCTTAATTACTTTACCCTTTGGTATTTCAAGTACTTTATCTTCTCCCTCAGCATCCAAAATATCAACCTCAAAGTATTTACTCCATCCGTGTTTTTCCATTAATTTTTGATGCTTATCAGTAGTATTTCTTTCTCCTTCATATGCTGTATTACATTCTACTATTGTTCCCTTTACATATTCTACCATTTGTTTCATAAATTCTGGGTGCAGATAATTTTGATTTCCTTCTTCTCCTGAATGTACTTTAATAGCAACTTTTCCTGGCAATGCTTTATTTAATGCTTGATACATTTTAACTACATTTTCTGGGGTTATTTCCCTTGTAAAATAAACTTTTGCTTTTTCCATTTTATCCTTCCTCTCTTTATTTTTGTATACCTATTATATATCACTTAGAGTTAACTCAAAGTCAATAGTTTTTTAATTTTTTTATAATATTTACTTTGCAACTTTCAATAGTATATTGTTTTTTTAATGGGTTATACTATTTTTTATAAAACTTGGAGGTGTTTTTATGAAATTAACAATATGTGAATTAAGTTATTTGAATGAATTAATTACAAGTTGTGTTAACACAATTACTTGTATGTCATTATTTAAAAATCAAGTTACTGATGAAGAATTAAAATCTATATTGAATACTCATTTTCCAATTCATATTGAAGATTATAATAAAAAAGTAGAATTTGTAAAAAACGTTGATACTGCCACAGGAAAATTAAACGTTCCAGAGTTAAATACTTCTATTTTCTCTAGTGATATTAATGAAACAAAGCAAGCTACGCCTATTACTGTTAATACTAACGTTACTAAATTAACAGATAGAGAAATTGCTTTATCGTATTTCCTAACTCTTAAAAGAGCTGGTAAAGAATATGCTATTTCTTCAATGGAAGCTACTAATCCAAAATTAAGACAATTCTTGAAAGACGCTTATACAATGAGTTGTAATCATTCTTATGAAGTCTATGAATGGATGGCAAAAAATAATTATTATCCAATTATTGTAGCAACTGGTGAACAAACAGGTAATATATCTAGTATTTATAATACAATTTCTCTATAAGAAAATGCCCCATACATATGGGGCATTAAAATTTTAAGCATATTGATATTTATTTTTGTTTACTTTCAAAAATACAAAACTAACTATTAATGCTAATATTTCAGCAAAAACTACAGCAAGCCATATTCCATCTATTCCTATAATTAAAGGAAGTAGTAATATCATTAAAATTCCAAATACTAATGTTCTTAAAAAAGATATAATTCCTGAAACTACTCCATTATTTAGTGCTGTAAAGAAAGATGATGCAAATATATTAAATCCACTAATAAGATATGCTAATGAAAATAATCTAATTGCTCTAGTTGTCATTTCAAGTAATTCTATATCATAGCTTACAAATATTGAAGCTAATAATTTTGATGATATTTCCGCAAGCCCTGTCATAATAATTGAAGTTATTAATATTAATCTTAAACTTTTCTTTAGTAAACTTTTTAATTCGTCTGTATTTTTAGCTCCATAGTGATACCCTATAATTGGTGCTGTTCCTACACTATATCCTAGATATGTTCCTACAAATATAAAACCTACATACATAATAATTCCATATGCAACAACACCATTTGAACCAATATATTTCATAAGCTGTATATTGTATAACATATTAACCAGCGACATAGATAAATTTGATAACATTTCAGATGAACCGTTTATACAAGACTGTAAAATTGCTTTTCCATCAAATTTTGCTTTTACCAACCTTATTGATTTATTATTTTTATTTATAAAATATGCAAGTGGTACAATACATCCTATAGATTGGCTTATTCCTGTTGCAAGTGCTGCACCAAATACTCCCATTTTAATTACATACATAAATAGAAAATCTAAAAACATATTGGTTAATCCCATAATAATTGAAACAACTAATCCAAAAGTAGGCTTTCCTGCCACAATTATAAAACTTTGAAAACAATTTTGTAATACAAATGGTACTAAAAATAAAATTATAGTAGTTCCATAAGTTACACAATCTTTAATCATATTATCATCTGCTCCTAGCAAGCGAGCTGCTGGCTTTATTGCAAATACCCCCATAATTGTTAATACAAGACCTATTATAACTAGTAAATATACTAGCATTGAAAAATATTCATTTGCTTTTTTCTTATCGCCTTCTCCTATTGTTTTTGAAACTAGAGCACTTCCTCCTGTTCCAATCATAAAACCTACTGTTCCTAAAATCATTAATGCTGGCATAATTAAATTAACTGATGCAAATGCGTCTGCACCTACACAATTTGATACAAATATTCCATCTACTATTCCATATATTGATGTAAATATCATCATTACAATTGTTGGTATTGTAAACTTTATTAATTTCCTGTATGTAAAATGATCTGATAATTCCATTTTGTAAATCTTTTGCCCCTTTCTTTAGTTTTCAAATGCGCTGTTTGCTATCTTAACACAAAATAGAGCAATTATCAATATAATTGCTCTATTTTTATGTGGATTTATCAACATAACCCTTACCTTTAATTTTACTTTACCTTAATTTTTTTGTTAATATAATACTTCCTATTTTATAAAATTTGTGAAGTTAGTTTTTTCTTGAACAGGCATACTAACTCCATTTTTCTTTCCAGCTTCTATACATTTTAAAAAATATGCCATATTTCTTCCAAGAATCCTCATAATTTGCATACCTTCTTCATCTTTTCTTACATCATCCGGTGTTTGACCATGTACCATATTCCAATACCTTGAAGAAATGATTGGCATTTGCGTAATTCCAAAATACTTATTTAGTTGATCATAGGTTGCAGTGGTTCCTGCTCTTCTCGCAGATATAACAGTAGAAACTGGTTTAAATAAAAATGCTTTACTTTTTCCGTGCCTGAGAGCTTGAATAAAATACTCTATCCATAAACCCTGTCATATTTCCTGAAGCTCCTGCATAGTGTACTGGACTACCAAATATAAATCCATCTGCATTTTCAGCTTTTTCTACAAACTCATTCACAACATCCTTAAATACACATTTCCCAAGTTCTTTACATTTTTTACAAGCAATACATCCTCCGTACTGGTTTATTACCAATCCAAAAAATCTCTGTCTCTATTCCTTCTTCCTTTAATGTTTTTGAAACCTCTTCTAATGCTGTATATGTACATCCCTTTTCGTGTGGTCCTCCATTTACTAATAATACTTTCATAAGCCTCCTCCTTATAAGCTAGTTTATGTTCTTATTTTAATTATTATTATAAGTTTATTTACTTATCTTATTAAAAATCACACTTTTCTCCTTCATTGATATCTTTCCTACTTCATATCCATAATCTTTTGCTTCTTTTTTATATGTTAAAAATGAATGATCTATACAAAATCCTAATATGTTTTTAATTTCTTCATAAGCTAATTTATAACTTTCTTTATTATTATCTTTTAAATATTTCCACAAAGGATCATATTTACTCATTTTAACCTTCCTCTCTTAACTATTTAACATCTAAATCAATATGCTCTTTTTTATAATAATATAAATTATAAAACACTTTTCCACATGAATATGCAATAGATAAACAAATGCCATAAATATAGTTTTCAGCTTTACAAATATATAGTAACAACATTGTAAACAATAATGGTCCGACAATGTCTAAAAGATATTCAAATAAATGATCCTTTATATGTTTTTTTAATCTATAATTTCTTTTTTCTTTTTCACTAAAAGCACTCATATAGAACCTCTCCTTTTTTTATCTACTACTCCATAAATTCTATATCTTCTTTCTTATACTCTTCTGGTTTTAGACCAAATCTTTTTCTCATATAATCTAAAACCACCACCATACAAGCAAATGAAAATAAACCAACAATTAAAAATGCATTTTCAACTTTAAATACTTCTAGAAGTAATCCTCCTAAAATAGAAAAAGTACTTGCAGCTATTCCTCCAATAAGTTCATATGCGCCTGTTATTTTGTTTCTCATTTCTTCATTTGTAAAATTTCTTAAATATTTAGTTTCTAATATATACCATGTTGATGTACTCATTTTTTGTACTGCATACATTATTAACACAATTGGTATTATAATTGTACCCTTATAATAACTTGCAATTACTCCAATTATTATACATGCTCCTATATATGTTAAAGATAAAAATGATAATGTTCTATTTTTAAATTTCTTTTCTATTGGCCTTTTTAGTGATAATGAAATACCACTAATAAAAGTAAGAACTGCAAATATCATTGAAAATTGTTCTTCTGGTATTCCTATATTAACAAGTAAATCACTATTATATGTATCTATAATCTCTATTAAACTATAAAATACAATTTGAAATAATATAAATGCTTTCATTCTTTTAGATTTTACAATAAATTTAAAGGAAATTTTTAAATCCTCTTTATAAGTCCTTAAAGCTCCAAATATATTTATTTTTTCATTTTTATTTCTTTTTACTGGATATATATCTTTAAATCCAAATGATAAAATAGTTGAAATTATAATGAATACTAAACATACTATTATTGGAAGATAATTATTAAACACAAATAAATATCCAGCTGTTAATGATGCTATACCATCTAATATATAGTACCAGCTTCCGCCCTTTGCATCTATTTTAGAATATAATCCTTCTCCTCCTTTTGTTGAAACTGAATCATACAAGATATTGGCTTCTGCTATTGTTTTTATATCATATCCTAAAGCAAATACTAAATCTGCTATTATAACACCTATTGCTCCTGGTATAAATATAAGAGCTAATGCAAATATAATAAGCATTATATTTCCTAAGATTATACTTTTTCTTTTTCCTAAAAAATCTGTAATAGTAACTGCTGGTATTTGCATTAAATTTCTAAATAATAAGTAAAATCCATTTATTATTAACACTTCTGATGCAGTTACCTTTTTAGTAATTGTATAAAATAAAAACTCTATTGAATAGAAAAATAACAAATCCCATGAAAACATCTTATATATTGGATAAAGTTTAGCATTATTTCTTCTTATTTTTCGTATTTCTTTTTCATCTTTCATTTGTATTACTCCTACTTTAACTTTTTATAATATCTTTTATTACTTCCCCTGCTATTATAAGTCCTGCTACTGATGGAACAAACGATATACTGCCTGGTACTTGTTTTTTAGAATTACTATCATCTTCTTTACAACATTCTTCTCTACTATCTTCTTCTAAAGCTATGTCTTGTTTTAAAGGCTCCTCTTGTGAATAAAGAACTTTTAAGCTATTTATTCCTCTTTTTCGTAATTCTTTTCTCATAACTTTTGCTAAAGGACATACTTTAGTTTTATATATATCTGCAATTTCAAATTTAGTTGGATCTAATTTATTTCCTGTTCCCATTGCTGATATAATAGGTATATTTAATTTTTCGCAATTCACTACTAATTCAATTTTTGCAGTAACTGTATCTATACTATCTACTACATATGATATAGTATTATCTAATATTCTTTCTTTACAATCTGGTAAATAAAATTCTTTAAAGGTTTCCACTTTTGCATTTGGATTTATTTCTAAAATTCTTTTCTTTATTTCATCTACTTTATACTTACCTATGGTGTTATGGTTTGCATGTATTTGCCTATTTATATTAGTTAAACTAATTTTATCGTGATCCACTAATATAAATTTTCCGTATACCCGCTCTTACTAATCCTTCTACTACAAATGAGCCTACTCCACCTATGCCAAATACTGCAACCTTTGCATTATTTAATTTTTCTATACCTCTACTACCTATTAATAGTTCTGTTCTTGAAAATTGATTCGACATTTATTTCTCCTATCTTTTTAATCTTAGTGCATTTAATACTACTGTTATACTACTTATTGTCATGGCTAATGCTGCAAACATTGGATTCATTGTTATTCCAAATGGTTCTAATACTCCTGCTGCTATTGGTATCATACAAATATTATAGAAAAATGCCCAAAATAAGTTTTGTTTTATATTTCTTATAGTCTTTTTACTTAAAGTTATTAAATCATTTATTTTCTCTAAATTTTCACTCATAAGCACCACATTACTACTGTCCATTGCAATATCTGTTCCACTTGAAATGGAAACTCCAATATCTGCTGTTACTAAGCTTACACTATCATTTATTCCATCTCCACACATCATAACAATTCCTTGTTCTTTTAATTTAGAAATTTCTTCTGCCTTTTGTTTTGGTAAAACATTAGCTATAACTTTATCTATTCCTATTTTTGATGCAATAAATTCTGCTGTTTTTTCGTTATCTCCTGTAAGCATTACAATTTCTATATCTTTTTCTTTTAATTCTGCTATCACATTTTCTACATTATCTTTTAAAACATCTTTCACACCAATCACACAAAGTAGTTCTTTATTCTTCGCTACAAATAGAATACTATTTCCTTCATTTGTTAAATTTATTTCGTCTTCATTATTTTTAATTTTTATATTGTGTTCTTCCATTAGTTTTCTATTTCCAATGAAATACTCATTATTTTCAAGCTTAGCCTTTACTCCATATCCTGATATTGCTTCAAATCCTTCTACTTCTTCTAAATCTATTCTATTTTCCTCAGCCTCTGTTACAATAGCTCTTGCAATTGGATGTTCTGATTTTTTCTCTATACTTGCAACAATTTTTATTATTTCTTTTTCTTCCAAATTACTATAGTTATAAATTTTAGAAATTGTTAGCTTTCCTTTTGTTAAAGTTCCTGTTTTATCAAAACAAATCGTTTTTACTTTGTGTGCATTTTCTAAGGCTTCACTTGTCTTTACAAGTATACCCTTCTTACTTGCATTACCTGATGCTATTACAATTGCAAGTGGCGTTGCAAGTCCTAAACTACAAGGACAAGCTACTACCAATATTGTTACAAATATGTTTATTGCAAAGGCTATATTTTTTGTAATTATTAGCCATACAAGAAAACTTATTATGCTTAATACTATAATGGTAGGTACAAAATATCCGCTAATTTTATCTGCAATTTTAGCTATAGGTGCTTTTGTATTTGTTGCTTCTACTACTAATCTAACTATTTCAGATACAGTTGATTCTTTTCCTATTTTTTCTGCTTCGTATTTTATTGTTCCTTCATAATTAATACTTCCTGCAATTACTTTTTGCCCTTTTTCCTTTTTTACAGGAACACTTTCTCCAGTTATAAAGGCTTCATTTATATGTGTTGTTCCTTCTATTACTATTCCATCTACTGCAATTTTTTCTCCTGGTTTTGCAAGTACAATATCTCCTTTTTTTATTTCATCAATAGTTACTGTTATTTCTTCTCCATTTCTTATAATTACAGCTTGATTTGGTGTAATTGTCATTAATTCCTGTAATGCTTCTTTGGTTTTATCTTTATTTTTATTTTCTATATATTTTCCTATTTTTATAAAGAAAATAACAATAGCAGCTGATTCATAATATAAATTATGAACATATGCTAGGTCTCCTTTAAATATCATAAATGTTCCAAACAAACTATATATATAGCTACTTAATACTCCAATTGCAACTAATGTATCCATATTAGGTGTTCTATGTATTAGATTTTTATATCCATTTTTTATTATATCTCTTCCTATGAATAAAACTATAGTAGTTAAGAAAAGAAGTGCTAAAGCATAGTTTAATGAATTGTTCATCATACTTACATATGGTATTTCTGGTAAGCTTACCATATGTGCCATTGATACATATAGAATTAATAAAGATATTACAGTAATTCCAAATAGCTTATATTTTTCATTACTTTTCTTTTTCTCTTCTTTTTCAAAATTATCTATTCCCAAGCTTTCAAAACCAGCTTTTTCAACAAACTTTTCTAGGCTAGGAATATCCAATATTTTATCATCATACTCTATACTTGCATTATTCATTATTAAATTAACTGTTGCACTCTTTATTCCCTCTTGTTTATTTAAATACTTTTCTAAACCTGTAGAACACGCACTACAAGTCATTCCATCAATTTTTAATAATACTTTTCTCATTTACCCTATAACCTCAAATCCAGCATCTACAATGGCTTCTTTTATTTCTTCTATATCTACATTTTCTTCTTTATATTCTACACTTGCACATTTTTCTTCAAATATAACTTTTGCAGTTTCTACTCCTTCTACATTATTAAGTACTTTTTCTAATCTTTTAGCACATCCCTCGCAGTGCATTCCTTCTATTTTTAAATCTATATTTTTCATAATATACCTCCTAAAATTTTTATACTAGTATTATATACTATTTTTACTGATTTGAACATATTTTTTTGTTTTTATACAGAGAAAAGACTAGCATCACAAATAAATGACACCAGTCTTCCTATTGGTTAGTTTTAAAACCACTCTCTCGTCTCATATTCAGTTTTTAGATTGCTTTTTAGTTTTCACCCTTCTACTTCATACGCTTCCACGTTTATGCAGCTTCCATAAGCTCGGAAATTGTCCTGAAGTTGTTTAACACATAGTTGTCCATTACTCTGGCGATTATAGCGCCATCTTCTCCCTGTTCAGCAACCGCTTCCTGTAATTCCTTACAGCATTCCATAATATCCTGTTCATTATAGTCCTCACTGCCAGACAAGTAAAGCGTAAATGTCACAAGATATTCTTTTGGTATGTCTGATACAGCCAGACGGCAGTACTGCTTCCCGTCTCTGTAATCATAGCAATACTCATCAAGTAACAAGTACTCAACTTCCTCGAGCACAGCCTGCGCCTCATCATACCGGCCGTTCTTTACGAGATCTCTTAAATGTTCTACCTCGTGAAGCCGTCTAAGCTCAGGAATTAAAACATCAAGGAATTCTTTTTTAGTCATATGAATGACCCTCCTTTTATTTTTTAGCCAAATTTGATTTTACGAGAGAATTTTCAAAATCAGCTTATGTAAAGTATTATAGCATAATTTCTATTCTTATACAATAAAAATTGGGCAATTTGATTAGGCATATCAATAATTTCGAAATAAAATTTTAATAAGAGCGGCTACTATACCGCTCCTATAATTATTAACTTTTCTCTCTTACTTTATACTCTTGCTAAACGCAAGTCTCTACAATTACAGAATTATCTTTTTCTTATATATTTTTTATATAAAAGAATTCCTATTATAATAACTGCTATAATGCTAATAGTTGCTACTACTATAATATATTTATTATTTTCATTTGCCATTATTATAGGTGGCTCTTCACTATTTGCCGAAGTTTTTTCCATTTCATATGCTTCCTCTAAGTTTTCTTTTTGCTCTTCTTGTTCTTTATTATAATTTTCTTCTTCACTTATATTTCTTTTATATGCTGTTATTTTATAGTCTCTTTTAGTTATTCCGTTAGGCGCTGTTACTGTAATTATTATATTGTTATTTCCCTCTTTTAAATTTTCATTTCCAGAAATATTTACTTTCCCTTGTTCGCTTTCTGGAACTGCAAAAACGTTTAAATTTGTAGTATCCTTTGAAATCTCTAATTTATATTGTGTAACACTATTATCAAAAGGGGGATTTAACAAATAGTTTTCTATTGCTAATATTTCAAGATTAGTATTTGCTGATGCTATATTATCTGTTTTAGTTACTTTTATTTGATACACTTTTTCTACTGATTTATCTTGTGAAGTTACTTTGATTTTTATTAAATTTAGACCTTGTTTTAACCCGTGTATTTCCTGTTACTTCAATTTGTGCATTTGGATTTTTTGGTATCGCTAATACTTCAATATTATTAACATCCTTTGATACAGTTAAATCATACTCATATATATCACTTTTAAACTCTGGTGTTATTCCTTCTATATCTACTCTAAATTGTTCTAAATTTGCATTATTTGCTTCATTATTATCACCTTTTTCTTCTTTTGCTTGTATTTCTAAAGCAGTTTCTTCTCCTCCAATTTGTAACTGTATACTTTCAAATTTAGTTTGTATTAACTGTGCCTTATCTGTATAAAATTCTCCGCTTATAACAAGATTGGCTATTCCATTATCCTTTGCTTTAAACACTATTTTGCTAAGCTCGCCAAGTCTTGCTGCCACACCTCCTTGTTCATCATACCATAAAATTTTAATATTATTTTTATCCAAACTTATATTTTCAGGTCCTGAAATAAACTCAAGCTTAGTATCATCAAAATACAAGTTTGCTAAATACGAAGCTACTTTTTGTCCTGTAATATTAATACTTATTTCGACTTCTTCTCCTTTTTCTATTATTTCCTTATTTGATTTCAAATCTACGGTAGCTGTTGTAGCAGCAATGCTTTTGTATGAAGCACTTATACTAATAAAAACTAACAGAATAACAATAATTATATTTATTATTTTTTTCAGCATAATCATCTCCTTTTATTGTTCAATAATTTGTAACCCTAAGATATGTCTTTGTATTAATAGTAAATCCACAGATGTTGGCTTTTTACCATCTTTTCTTACATTACCCGCTTTTAAATAAATCCCCTCAAATTTCTCTATTTCTAAAATGTGTCTTTGTAATACCAGCAAATCTATGCTATTAATTTTTCCATCTCCATTTACATCTCCATAAATTAATATTAAATATTCCCTTAAAACATTACCATTTTCTTTAATTCGTACTTTACTTCCTGTACCTACTAAATCATTTTCCTTTAATATCTCATTTTTATTATTTACTATTTCTATTTCTAAATCTGTTGTAATTTTTCCTTTGATATCACTAACTTTACTTTCGTTATAATCAACACCACTTATTTCTAAACTATTAACTTTTAATGAACTATCAAAATGAATTTCCGAGTCGTCCATTTCTCTTACAACTATTACCTTACATTCACTTTTTGCATTAGGATTTTCCTCTGATATAGCATAAATTGTTGCCTCACCTGTTGTATGAGCAGTAATATTTCCTTGTCTATCAACACTTGCTATTTTACTATTGCTGGTTTCGTATTTTATATTTTTATTGTTTGCATCTTCTGGTTCGACATAAGCATTAATTTTAAATGTATCTTCCATCTGCATATAAATTTCTTTTTGGTCTAACTGTACACCTCTTACAGCAGTATGAACGTTTAAGTCAATTTTACTTTGTACATCATTTTCTTCTGCTTTTACCGTTATAGTAGCATTTCCAGAACTAATAGCTGTAACATATCCTTTGTCATCTACAGTTAAAACATTAGGATTACTAGATGTATATATAACTTTATTTGATTTTGCTTCTTCTGGGTAAATAGTAACATTTAATTTTTTTCTTTCACCTTTTTGTAAAGTAGTATTTTCTAAGCTCATTTCTATTCTTTCAATTTGTGCTTTAGGAATTTCTGTTGCATAAGTACTAAAAATATATCCTACCATTCCATTTTCAAGTCTAACTTTGTCCCATCTTTCACCTGAATTAACACCTTTTAAAATACGTATCATTTTATCTTCTTTATTAATAGTAGTTAAAATTTCATACGAAGTACCAGGACCGCTTCTTATATTTACATTTGAACCGTTACAATATAAATTAGTATTATCGTTTACAAAATTGTTTTGATTTATATTTGGATTATCTCTTGCAAGCTCTGGCATATTATTATAAACAGGAATTATAAATGAAATCGAGCTATCTAATATTCCAGATTTTTGATATCCACTATAAATAGATTTTGATTCACTATAAGGTGCTAAAACATTTGTCATATACTGGTGTGTAAACAAATTACCATTTCTATCATCATTTACATCAAATTTTTGTAGGTATATTGTATTTTGTCCAACATTTATATAACTAGAACCAATAAATATACCTCCACCCTTTATTGCTTTTTCTTTATTATTCCATGGAATTAAATATTTATCTTTTGTAGCCTGGCTTGCACCTTTTCCGTCTTTTGCATATTGTAAACCATTTTTAATTGCCCCCATTGGTTCAGCCGAACTTGTTGCACCTATATTATAAAAATTATATAATCCTTTAAAACCTTCAACTGTTCCACTTATTGAGCTGTGCGATAAAAATGGTCCTACTTCTTGCTTAATTCGTGATGCTAAATGATAAGGACTTACCCTAGAAGTCCTTCCACCTTTTAAAATTAAATCTGCATATGTTTCATTCATATTAAAAGTATTGCCATTACTATCTAAATATGAAACTTTCTTTTCATAAAATTCAGTACCATATAAGATTTTCTCTATACTATTTAAGTTATTGGTATTTTCATCATAGGATAATGTTTCGAATTGAAAAATACGAACTTCATTTAAGAAATTTATTGGATTCATACAATATTCCACTGCATTTCTTGAAGAATCTACCCATCCCTTATCTACTTCTACATTATATTGCCCTGGTGTAGTATTTTTCCAAGCATCACTATAATTCTTAGGTACTAAATTCTTTCCAAATTGATTTTCACAATTTATAACATAATTCCAGTCTAGATTAGTATATAGGGCTGTAAATTTCCAGTTTGGGTGTTTCTTTAAAAGTTCTCTTAAATATGGTTGATAATTAGATGGAAAATTTTCTATTCCTTCTTTTTTTATAGATGCTTCTACTTTATTTGGAAATAATAAAATACTAAATAAAATGATTACAATTGAATATAATACAAATTTAACTTTTTTTAAATTCATTCATATTTTCCTTTCCTTTGATATATCTATATCTTTTCCCTAGCTTTAATAATAACTCTTTTAGTTGAATCATTTGTACAGGTAATTAGAGTAACTTCTTTTTCATCTTTAGTAATAGGGTCCAAACAATCAACATTATTAGGTGCTACTTTATCTATATTAAAGATTTCATATTCTACTTTTCCTATTTTACTGTCTGTTATAAAAAATGTATTTCCTATTTCTAACCTTTTTATACCAGAAAACATACTTTTTGTATTATGCCCTGCTATACAAAAATTACCATTTTCATTTGGATTTACTCCCCAAAATTTAGTACAAGATACTTTTAATGCTTTTTTAGAATAATTACTTAATATATTAGCTTTTAATGGAATACTTGGTATTTCTAATTTTGCACAAACTTTATAGCCTTTATAGGTATCTAAAATCTCTTCTTTAGGATAATTTTTTACTGTCTTGTCTAGTACTAAAGCATCCTGTTCATTAATATTATTGCTTAATTTTTTTCCAGTATAGTCTTCTTCTTTAATGTCATTATCTCCAATTTTTGCTATCAATATACAGATTAATGTAGCAAATATTGTACCTAACAAGATAGTATTTATAACATATTTTATAAGTTTTCTTCTTTTCATAACTTTTCTCCTATGTACATAGGGGTTGTATGTGATACAACCCTTAATTAAAATTTTAAAAAATTATAACTATTGATTATTTAATCTTTTTCTTATTATAGTAGAAGACAACACCTATAGAAATTACTAATAAAACTGCCATTGGAACATATATGTTCTCACCTGTTTTGGGTAGTGTTGATGGTTTTTGTACATTGTTTGTATTTTGTCCATTATTTGTAGTTCCTTCGTTGTTGGTTTCTGGAGCTTTTGGTGGTTCTTCTTCTGCAGGTGGTGTTATTTCTCCTTTATTATCTTTTGCAGTAAAGGAAAATTGCTTTTCAGCTATAACAGAATCTGCATTATCTCTATCTATAAGTTTTAAAGTTATAGTATAATCCCCTGCAGCTGTAAATAATGCTCTTGTATTTAAAACTTGTAAAACATCTTTTCCACCAATTTTATAACCTTGAGGATCTCCCCATCCACTTTGTATAATATCTTGTTCAGCTCTTGAAACGCCATCAGTTGCCATTAATTTAACACTTGCACCTTCTGGAGCTGTTGCTGTTGCTATAAGTCTTGCATGCTCATAATAACGTCCCATACTAGAAGAATAAGAAAGCTTCATATCTTTTTCTTCGCCAAATATAATATCACCTGTATATTCTAAATTTAGAACATAGTCTTTATATTCTGGTTCTACTGTTATATTTTTAACTATTGGTGTTGTTATATCATCATAACTAACTGAAGCATCAGCATTTGCTAACCCTTCTCCTGTTACAGTAAGTTCAGTAGGATTTGATGTAGTTATTCCTTCTTTTGCTTTAAATACTATACTCATATTTTGTCTTGGATTTGTTCCACCTGTTGTATCATAAAAAGTTACTCTAACTTTACTTCCTGTATTATTTGCTGTTCCACCCTCTGCTGTTACATAATCGAAAATATTATTATCATAAGCTATATCAAAGGTATATGCTCCTAAATTTTGTCCAAAATTTATTGTTAAATTAACTTCTTCTCCTGGTCTTACAATTGTTTTATTCGTCTCTACATTTAATGTATCAAGTGATGCTGCAAATGTTGTTCCTGTTAGAAAAAATGTAAAAATTAATGCAAAAATTGCAATGAAACTAATTATTTTTTTCATAAAAAAATTTACCTCCTTTTTTGTTTTATATTGCTAGTATGCGAAAATTTTTTGGAAAAATAACTAGAAAAATTTGTCGATTTTTTATTTTTTTAAATTTAAATGAAAAAATTTTTTTAAATTAAAAAGAGCTATTAATTTTTTAAAATAGCTCTCTTTTTATTAAATTTTTATTTACCACTAAGTTTCAACACAACCTGAAATATCTGGCTTTACAATATCACTTTCTTCTACAACATCAAATTTATAATCATATTCAATAATTGTATCTCTTATCCCTTTATCATTAGTAACAGATCCACCTGTAACTCTCATTACTATTCCAGTCTCTTTATCTACATAATCTTCAAATCCATCCTTTATAATAATATAACATTCTTTTCCATTACATTTTGTAGATTCAATCCTAGTAGATAATGCTTCTAGTAAAGTAATCCAAAAATTATCTGCTATTACATATGTATGAACATTAATACAATTTGGGTTTCGTGATATTAACCTCTTTTGCCCATCTACCTCAACTAAACATATTCCTTCATTATTTTTTTCATAGTCTGTTATATTAATATCTTTTTTATCTTTTCTGTATAATGTGTCCATTAAAAAATCTTTTCCTAATCTACGACATTCTGTAATTTGTATAGAATTCATTTCATATTTACATATCTTGCAATAATAATTAGTTTTTGTTTCATATTCTTTTGCTTTTTTTGCAAGATCTCGCATAATAATAGCTCTTCTTCCTATAATTATGACATATATAAGTACAATTGTTAATAATATTAATTTCAGAAATTTCATCTTATTTCTAAACTTTTTAATATAATTTACTTCTCTTTTATCTACATTTTGGACCTTTGATTTTAATTCTTTTTGCATATTTTCTAATATCACTTTACATTCACTACATTCATTTAAATGATTTTCAATATATTTATTAGTTTCTTCATTTGTTAATTCTTCAATGTAGTTCGGTAATAAATCTTGAACAATTTTACAATCTTTTTTCTCACTCATATTAATTAACCTCCTTTAATTTTTGCTTACCTCTATAAAATGTTACCCTTGCCCAATTTTCTGTTTTGTCTAAAATAATACCAATTTCTTTAAAACTTAATTCTCCTGTTATTCTTAAATAAATTACTTCTCTTGTTTTTTCATCTAAATTTTGCATTTTTTTATAAAGTGAAATCTTTTCTTCATTTGAAATAACCATATCTTCTGTAATATCTAATGCTTGTAAGTTTAGCAAATCAGCCTCAACAATGTTTACCATTTTTTTATTTTTTCTACATCTGTCATACCATAAGTTTTTAGCAATTTGGCATAGCCATACAGACATTTTACATTCACCTTTATATGTATCTATTTTCTGTACAACTTTACAAAATGTTTCTTGGGTAAGTTCTTCAGCAATATCGTTACTATGAGTTAAACAAAATAAGTATTTATTTACTGTTTCAAAATATTCTTTATATATTTGTTCAATATCCTGCATAACTTTCCCCCTTTCAATTAATAAGACGTTTAATGTAAAATTTTGTTACAAAATAATAGTGAATTTTTTACTATATAACCTATATTTATTAGTTTATGTTAATTTTTCGGTAGAATATTTATCATATTATTTAATTTCTATTGTTTATTTATGTATACTCTGTTATAATATATTTACCAAACTTATTAGGAGGATACACTATGAGAAGCATAATCATTTTAAACGAAGAACAACTCGAAGATATTTTTAGTAACGAACTCAAGCGCTATGACGAGCGAGAACATCATATGAATATTTCGCTTGTCAATGCACACTGTGGGCGGATAACATCCGATGAGTTGTATCAACTGACGTTCAGCGGAAAGTTCAATTTTAGTGTTTCCAATTAGCCGTCTTTGGCACCCCCCTCTATTTTTACCTGAGGGGGTTTTACCTTTTTTAGACCTGCTCTAGTTTAATACACACTTACAATGCATTATTATCAAATTAAAACCACATATCCTTAATTATCAAGGATATGTGGTTTTTGATTTGTGGTGACCCCTACGGGAATCGAACCCATGATTCAGCCTTGAGAGGGCTGCGTCTTAACCGCTTGACCAAGGGGCCATAAATGTGCACTACCTATTTATAACACATTTTTAGTGGTTTTGTCAATTATTTGTATTACCTTTTTTCTTTATTTACATTGTAAACTCTTCTTGTGATAAATCAGTTGCATGAGAATCTTTATAGTGAACTTTTACATTTCTACTACTCTCTACCACACTTCTCATATATTCTTCATCTCTTGTTAGTCTCTGTTGTTCTAACATTTTATTACGTTCTTCTTCAGTTGCTGTTAGAGCTTCTACAATGCCTAAATCTACTATCTTTTCTAACTCAGGCTTTCCTTCTTCATTCTTTTGAAGACCACCTACATAATTTTTATATTCATGTATAATTTTTCCCATTCTTTCCTTATTTAACATATGATTTACAACATAATTGGCAACATTTTGATCTTCTAACATACTATAATCTATATCTATCATTACAGTATGATTTAGTATACTTGGATGTACTAATTCTTTCAATTCTTCTGCATATATATTGTATTTAGGTATGTTTTGAATTTCACCAGTACGATTGTTAAATACTTGTTCATAACATTGATTACCCACTCTATCTAAAACAGGAGAAATTGAAATTGTAGTACCATCACTTCTCTCAAAATTATATTCATTTTTTACAGTATTCACTGTACCTTCTTGCAGCTGTTTTATGTTTTTTCTCTTGAATAAAGATATAATTTTATCAATAATTTTCATAATTTTTCATCTCTTTCTATTCATTATAATACACTTACTATTATAAGGTAAATGATGTTTTTTATCAAATATTCAGTGTCTAATCTTATTTTATATTTCTTCATAATTATTGTTTATAACTATTCTTCTTTTAATGTTTTCTTTAAAATTTCCTCTAATCTCTCTTCTTGTTTCGTTAAATATAAATACCCAATTAATCCTTCAAAAGCAGTAGAATACATATATTCTCTTACATCAGCATTTTGGGGTAAGTGATGGTTTTCAGCATTTCTAGCTCTTCTTACTATTTCTCTTTCTTCATCTCGCAAATCTTCCATAATTTCTTCCAAAATCTTTGCTTGTGCTCCTGCTTTAACATAATTTATTGCCTCTATATGTAGTTTGTGTGGATTTAACTTTGTTGTATTTACTAAATAACTTCTTATATATAATTCATATACTGCATCTCCAACATATGCCCATACAAGTGGAGACATTAAATTTATTTCTCTTTTATCTTTTTTTAATAAATCTTCTATTATACCGTTTCAAATACTTCCTCCTATTTTACCTTTTCTAATGAAATTCTTCCTAATCTTCCTGTCCTAAAATCATCTAGTAATAAGTTTGCAACTTTTTCTTCATCTACATTTCCACCTGAAACAATCGCTCCTCGTCTTTTACCTATTAATCTAAAAATATCCATAATTTGTTCATTTGGATTTTGATTATTCTCTACTATATTTTCAAATTCTTCATTTGATATTTTGTATCTTTCAGTTACATTTTCTTTATAATTTTCTAATAAAAACTTTAATAGATAAAATGCAATCTCTGTTTTTTCTAAAATATCATCTTTTATTGTTCCTACAAAGGATAAATTTAGTGCTACTTTTTCATTTTCAAATTTTGGCCATAATACACCTGGAGTATCTAATAATTCTATATTATTAGATAAGCGAATCCATTGTTTTTGTTTTGTAAAACCTGGCTTATTTCCAACCCCTGCAGAAGTTTTTTTAGATATTCTATTAATAAATGATGATTTTCCTACATTTGGTATTCCTAAAATCATAACTCTAATAGACTTTCCTATTCTTCCTTTTGCTGCATTCTTACTAATGTCGTCTTTCATTATATTTTCAATTTGCCTTGTAACTTCATTTATTCCAAATCCAGAGTTTGCATCTGTCAGTATTACTTTTGTTCCATTTTTTTCAAAGTAAGTAACCCATTTCTTGTTCTCTAATTCGTCTGCTAAATCACATTTATTTAATATAATAATTTTCTTTTTATCTTTAGCAATTTGTTGTAAATCTGGATTTTGGCTTGACCTTGGAAGTCTTGCATCTAATAATTCTACTACTACATCAATTAATTTTAAATCTTCTATTATCTGTCTTTTGGTTTTTGCCATATGCCCTGGATACCAGTTTATATTAGTTTTTGTCATATTTTGTTCCATTTGTTCACTTTCCTTTACTATTTATATATCTTCTTTATTGCTTTACTAATAAGCTATTAATTGCAAATCAACCCAATTACTTCTGGTAGTCTCTCTAATCCACTCTTCTTTCCCATATGTCCAATATTTTTTATTAATATAGGTTTAGACTCAATATCTGTACAATAATTCTCTAATAAATCAAAAGGAACTATATGATCATTATCACTATATATTGAATATTTTTCGTTAATTAGTTTTATAGCATCTTGCTTTTCTTTATCATTCAATATTGCCAATTTAACTTTTTCATTTAAAATATCTTTTCCTTCATTGTAATACTCTTTTGAAAAACCAGCTAAACTAATATATTTTCCAACATTATATTTATTTTGTGATATATATTTTATAAACATTGGATTACCTATTGAATGTGCTATTACAATTAAATTATTATTAAAAAGCTCTCTATATTCATTAAATACATTAAAATATCTATTTACTGTTATTTCCTCTCTAACTGGAAAATTGGGTAAAACTACGTTGTAACCTTTACTTTCTAGCTCTTCTTTAAAATAATTGAATATTTTTGGTATTCCATTAAACCCATGAATTAATAATACATTTTTCATTATAATACATCTCCTTATTTTTAATATATACCGTTTTTTATCAAATGTTGATATATTAATGTTTTTTGCATGTTACTATAAATATAAACAATTATTTTACCGTGCTTTCGTTACTACTTACTATTAATTCAATATCATTTTTTATTAAAACACTCTCTAAGGTTTCCTTTTCGTTTATAATATATAACTTTTCATAATTTCTCTGTAAAGAATCTTCGTAATATGGTATAAATACTTCTTTAAGTCTTTTAATAAACTGCTCGTTATTACCTCTAGCAATACATTTTTTCTTTACCTCTTCCCAATTATTAATATTAGGATATGCAATACTATATTTGATATTATTTTTATCAAAATAATTGAAATGTTCTGGTTTCAATTGAACTAAAACCACATCATACTTTTTTACAGCTTCACTAATCGCTTTATAATAATTATCTGGCCATTCCTTATTTATTTCTCTATTTGTACCTTTTATTTCTTCAACAGATATATTTTTAATATTAGTATTATTATATTTATAATTACTTGACTCTAAATCTACTACATTATCGTACTTTTTACCTAAAAAACTTTTTCCACAAGTAGCAAATCCAGCAATTATTATTCCTTTTGGCATTAGTTTTCACCTACTTTTTTCTTTTATAGTAATATATCTAAAATTTATAATAAATTTTTATTTGTTTGTTAATTAGCATTATCCTTAGTTCTTTACAGGTACTACTTTTTCTAATTCTTCTTTTTTTATTTTTCCTTCTCTTATAATAAGAACTTGTCCATCTTCTACTTGAACAATTGTAGATACAGTATCACTTTCTATATCACCACAATCTAAAATATAGTCTACTTTACCGCCTAATTCATTTATAATATTTTCTATTTTCGTTCCTGTACTACTTCCAGAAAGATTAGCACTAGGAGCTACAATAGGAACACCTGATGTTTTAATAAGTTTATAAATAAGGCCTTCCTTTATAAGTCGAATTCTAACATATTCATCACCAGCTGATACAACACTAGGTAATATACTTTCTCTTTTTTTGAATTTTATTGTTAAAGGTCCTGGCCAGAAAGCATCTATCAATTTTTGTTCTACTTCGCTTATATTCTTTACCATTTCTTTTAACATTGAAATATCTGAAATCAGAATGCTTAAAGGCTTATTTTTAGGCCTTCCTTTAACTTCATAAATTCTTTCGCAAGCATCTTTATCATAAGCATTAGTTCCAATTCCATAAACAGTATCTGTAGGAAAAACCACTATTTTCCCTTTTTTTAAATCATTGGCTATTTCAAAAATAATATCATCATTTATTTCTTGTTTATTTATATATTTTGTCATATTTTACTCCTGATTTTCTTAATATATTATTCCTTTTTATTTATTATAAAATATGTATTCCAATGCCTTTGCAACACCATCACTGTTATTTGTATCTGTTATATAATCAGCCTTTTGTTTTAATTCTATACTTGCATTTCCCATAGCAATTTTATATCCTGCTACTTCAAACATTGGTATATCATTTCCACCATCACCAATTGCAATTACCTCTTCTTTTCTTATGTTTAAATAATCTATAAGAATTTTCATTGCATTCGCTTTTGTACAATCTTTTTTCATAATATCTATATATTTACATGTGAATGTTTTTTTGTTATTCATATGTGTGAAATCACATATTTCTGTTGCACTTACTGTATTAAATTCACTATCTATCTCGTTTTTCAATAACTTTAAATCTTCTTTTTCTTTTCCTCTAACTGTAATTAATGCAACATTTAAACTCCTATTATCTAAAATATAATCTTTTAAATTCTCTGCATAAGTAGTATTTTCTAGTTCTGCTACCAATTTATCTTCTATTACAGTTCCTTTCTCTGTTTGTATTAGACCATTTAAGTTATATTTTTTATATTCCTCAATTATATGTATAACTTCGTCATCTGTTAAATAGTTTTTCAAAATATATTCATTTTTCACATTATCTTTTATGACTGCACCATTTGAAGCAATTATGTATTTGTTTATTCCTTCTCCAACTGCATCTATAATATATTGTATATCACTAATATTTTTACCTGTTGCAATTACAAAAATGACATTTTTATCTTTATATACTTTATTAATCATTTCAATATTTTTATTAGATACCTTTTTATTATCATCCAATAATGTTCCATCTAAATCTATCATTACTATTTTATACATATTTTACTCCTCATCTAATTTTAAAACTGATAAGAATGCCTCTTGTGGTATGTCTACATTTCCTATTTGACGCATTTTTTTCTTTCCTCTTTTTTGCTTTTCTAGTAGCTTTTTCTTTCTTGTTATATCTCCACCATAACATTTCGCAAGCACATCTTTCCTATATGCTGATATTGTTTCCCTTGCTATAATTTGTCCTCCAATCACTGCTTGTATAGGTATTGCAAATAATTGCCTTGGTATTACTGTTTTTAGCTTTTCTACCATTTTCTTTCCTCTTTGATAGCTTGTATCTTTATGCACTATAAAGCTTAAAGCATCAACACCTTCTCCATTTACACGTATATCTAATTTTACAAGTTCTGCTCTTCTATATTCTTTAAATTCATAATCAAAGGATGCATATCCTTTTGTTTTTGATTTTAAGTTATCAAAAAAGTCATATATAATCTCATTTAAGGGTAGTTCATAAATAAGAGTTACCCTTGACTCATCAAGATATTTCATATCTACATATACACCACGTCTGTTTTGGCATATTTCCATTATATTTCCTACATATTCTTTTGGAGTTAATATTTCCGCTTTTACAATTGGTTCCTCCATATATGATATTTCTTGTGGTGCTGGTAAGTCACTTGGATTATATAGTTCTTCAACTGTTCCATCAGTTTTATGAATTTTATATATAACTGATGGTGATGTAGTAATAAGGCTTAAATCAAATTCTCTATCTAATCTTTCTTCTATTATTTCTAAATGTAATAATCCTAAAAATCCACATCTAAAACCAAAGCCTAAAGCTGTAGAGGTTTCTGGTTCGTATTGTAAAGCCGCATCATTTAGCTTTAATTTTTCTAAGGCTTCTTTTAAATTTTCATAATCGCTTCCATCTACTGGGTATAGTCCACAATATACCATTGGATTTACTTTTTTATATCCTTTTAACGCTTCAGCTGCTGGATTATTATTTAATGTAATTGTATCACCAACGTGTACATCAGATAAATTTTTAATACTTGCTGCAATATAACCGCACTTCTCCTGCAAGAAGTTCATTCGTTTGTTTATAGGTTCCTGGTTCAAAGATTCCGTACTTCTGTTACAGTAAATACCTTTCCAGCTGCCATTAATTTTATTTCGTCACCAACTTTTACTTTTCCGTCCACAACTCTTACATATGCTATTGCACCTTTATAATTATCATAAAAAGAGTCAAAAATTAAACATTTTAATTTTTCCTGTTCATCACCAGTAGGTGCTGGAATGTCTGTTACAATTCTTTCTAGAACTTGGTCTACGTTTAACCCTGATTTTGCAGATATACAAGGAGCATCCAATGCAGGAATTCCAATAATATCTTCTATTTCTTTTTTCACTTCATCTGGTCTTGCATTTGGTAAGTCTACTTTATTTATTACTGGTAATATTTCTAGGTTATTATCTAATGCTAAATATACATTTGCAAGAGTTTGTGCTTCTACTCCCTGACTTGCATCTACTACTAAAATTGCTCCATCACAAGCAGCAAGGCTTCTAGATACCTCGTAGTTAAAGTCTACGTGTCCTGGTGTATCTATTAAATTAAAAGTATATTCCTCACCATCTTTTGCAATATATTTCATTCTTACAGCTTGAGACTTTATAGTAATTCCTCTTTCACGTTCTAAATCCATATTGTCTAAAACTTGTTCCTCCATCTCACGTTTAGAAAGTACTCCTGTCATTTCAATTAATCTATCTGCAAGAGTCGATTTTCCATGATCTATATGTGCAATTATACAAAAGTTTCTAATATGACTTTGTCTATCTTTCAAAGTTACTTCTCCTCCATATTCAAATTATAAATGTATCTATAAATTTCTCCCCAATTATTTACTTCTTTTAAGTACTCATTTTCTTCTAGTTTTTGCCTATTTACATCTCTAAAATATAATGTTTTGATTTTATTTTCTGAGGTTAATTTACATATTGAGGCCTTATCATCTATCATTACATCTATATTTTCTTTTTTACAAATATCTAATTTACTTTCTTCTTTCCAAAAATATTGGTCAAATTCTAAATTATATTCTTTAAATTTATTAATTGCTGCTTGTTTCATTTCTTTTATTGTAATTCCTCTGGCAGTTATAATAACTAGCTTATGTCCATCCTTTCTTAATCTTTCTATTATTTGTTTGGCTCCTGGCATAGGATAAGAATTGTTAGATATCTCTAATAAATATTTCTCTCTAAAATTATTTAATTCTTCTTTTGACCAATCATATCTATCGCATTCAAGAAATTCATTAGGATGCATAACCCCTTTTCCTTTTAGCTCTAGCAAATCATAAAGTTCAGCTTTTAGTCTTATTTCGTTTTCGCTATTTAATATAACCCCATCAACATCTAATCCTATTTTCATTATTATGCTCCTTCCAATTATTGCTATTGTAACATAAATCTATTGAAAGTACAATATATTTTTATTTTATACCTTCCGCTTTTCTTATTTACAAAATTAATTTATATATCATCTTTATAATCCTTTATATATTAATATTTTTCTTGCGCAATTGAACATAATGTGTTAAAATTAATATGAAACATAATGTTTATTGTTTTTTAAAGGGAGAATAACAACAATGGCAAAAACATCTAAAACTTTAACAGTTGCATTAAAAGAGCTTGAAGACCAGTTTGACAAAGCAGAAATTGCTATAATCTGCGATTTAGCATTACAATTGGCTACTAATTTACCCCGGAACTATGCCACGTACCTTCCGCCTGGAAAGATGTTACGCTTATCTTTGGTACCTCAAAATTCCGAATCTTCACTGGTCAAATTGTATACAGCTACTTATCAGCTTGTTGATATTTAGTTAATGTAATTGTAAAAAAAACAGCAAGGGAGGGTCGTTCTTTGACCTTCTTTTTGTATTAAATAAATTATTTATAAAATTTAATTTACACATAAAACTTATTAATTTACAATATTTTCTTGTATTATTTTACATAAAGTGATATAATCTTTAATAAGGTCAATAAAGACTTTGTATTAATCTGCCACTTTTTATTATAGGAGGTCTATATGCAGACAAGACAGGATAGAAAACGTGAAGCTATAACGAACTTTGTTGATGGGAATTCTCTTTCATCCAATAATATTTTTTTGGATTTATTTCCCAACGAGCTTGATCGGTTCAAGAAAGAATTTCCCGACTTGATTTTCACGGTTAAGAATACTCATTTGCGCTATTCTTGCAAGGAATACAAGGTGCAAATTAGTAAGAAGGAAACTGAATAGCAATTTATTTTGTAACTTATGGTCGTGGCAGGTTATAGTTTTTAAAGGGGGGGTATGCTCATTTTTGAGCACACCCCCTTCTTTATATGTTTTTTTACATTAATTTTTCTAATTCTTTTATTTTATCACGTAATTCAGCTGCTTGCTCGAATTCCATATTGCTTGCATGTTTTAACATCTCATCTGTTAATTTATTAATAATATCTCCTATATCTTCATCCTTTTTAATATCATACTCATTACCTATATCATCTACAATACTTGCTTTAATTGTGTCTCTCACAGATTTCTTAATGGTTTTTGGTACTATTCCATTTTTCTTATTATATTCACTTTGTATTTTTCTTCTTCTGTTTGTCTCAGTTATAGCCTTTTCCATAGATTCAGTTAACTCGTCAGCATACATTATAACTTTTCCCTCTGTATTTCTTGCAGCACGCCCTATTGTTTGTATTAATGAACGTTCTGAACGTAAAAATCCTTCTTTATCTGCATCTAGTATTGCTACCAGTGATACTTCGGGAATATCTAGACCTTCTCTTAAAAGGTTAATTCCAACTAATACATCAAATTCACCGTAGTCTTAAGTCTCTTATTATTTCCATTCTTTCAAGTGCTTTTATTTCTGAATGCATGTATCTTACTTTTACATCTATTCCTGCAAGATATGATGTTAAATCTTCTGCCATCTTCTTGGTTAAAGTAGTAACTAAAACTCTTTCATTTTTTTCTACTCTTTCCCTAATTTGTGAAATTAAATCATCTATTTGATTTTCTACTGGTCTTACTTCAATATTAGGATCCAATAATCCAGTTGGACGTATAATTTGTTCTACCACATTTTCTTTAGAATGTTCAGCTTCATAATCTGCTGGTGTTGCACTAACAAATATTACTTGATTAATTTTATCTTCAAATTCATTAAATTTTAATGGTCTATTATCTAACGCTGAAGGAAGTCTAAATCCATAATTTACTAAAGATTCTTTCCTTGCTCTATCTCCATTATACATTCCCCTTACTTGTGGAATTGTCGCATGCGATTCGTCAATTAGTAATAAAAAGTCATCAGGAAAGTAATCAAATAAAGTAAAGGGTGCACTTCCTTCTGGTCTTCCACTAATAAGCCTTGAGTAATTCTCTATTCCTTGACAGAAACCAGTTTCTCTCATCATCTCAATATCAAAGTTTGTTCTTTCTTCAATTCTTTGTGCTTCAATTAATTTGTTTTTTGATTTAAAGTATTCTATCCTTTCTTTAAGTTCAATTTCTATATCTTTTATTGCTCTTTCCATTTTATCTTTTGAAGTAACATAGTGAGAATTTGGAAATATCATAACATGATTTCTTATTCCAATTGCTTTACCTGTAACTGGGTTTATCTCTGTTATTTTTTCAACTTCATCTCCCCACATTTCTACACGTATTGCTTTTTCACTTTCATCTGATGGATAAATTTCAATTATATCTCCTTTAGCTCTAAAGGTTCCTCTTTTAAAATCTATTTCGTTTCTAGAGTATTGCATATTCACCAATTTTCTTAATATTTCATCTCGTGATTTTACCATACCTGGACGTAAAGATACTATCATATTTTCATAATCTATAGGATCACCAAGTCCATATATACAAGAAACAGAAGATACTATTATAACATCTTTTGTTTCAAATAAACTAGCTGTTGCAGAGTGTCTTAGCTTGTCTATCTCATCATTAATAGAAGCATCTTTTTCTATATATGTATCTGATGATGCTATATATGCTTCAGGTTGGTAATAATCGTAGTAGCTAACAAAATATTCAACGTTGTTTTCTGGGAAGAACTCTTTGAATTCACTATAAAGTTGTCCAGCTAGTGTTTTATTATGTGCTAAAACGAGTGTTGGTTTTTGCACCTTTGCAATAATATTTGCCATTGTAAAAGTTTTTCCTGAACCTGTAACTCCTAGAAGTGTCTGAAATTTCTTACCGTCCACTATTCCTTTACTAAGATATTCTATTGCTTTTGGTTGGTCGCCAGTCGGCTTATATTCTGAGTGTAATTTAAACATTTTTTCCTCCTTTGTGACCCAAAAAGTGATTACTATCAACCACGAAAATTCGTTTAATTGTCTAAAAATTCGTGTAATTTGCATTTTTAAAATTCAAAATTCTTCACATAAAATGACTTT
>JAAVZA010000012.1 GCA_022791395.1 Clostridia bacterium | reverse complement strand
AGGATATGTAAATATTAGTGTAGAAGGATATTTTATAGAAATATTTATTACTATATGTATAAGTAAAGGAATACTTTTATGGAACTTAAAAAGAAAAAAATCAAGCTTTTTATATGCTAATATTGGTATGAAGGAATTTAAAAAAATAAAAGAAATAGCAAAAATTACAAAATGCAGGGTAAAAATAGAAAGAAAAAAAGGACTACCATTTATTTTACATAGATATAAAAAAAGAAAGCTATTTTTTGCAGCTTTAATTGTAGTGATATTATTTATATTTGGTATGTCAAATTTTGTTTGGAATATAGAAGTAACAGGTAACAATACTATCTCTAAAGAAGAAATCATGACAGAAGTTAGTAATAGTGGATTAAAACTTGGAATACTAAAACAAAAAATAGATACCAAAAACATTATTAATAATCTTCGTTTAAAAAGAGATGATATTGCGTGGGTGCGGAATACACCTTAAAGGAACAAATGTAATAATAGAAATAGTGGAAGCGGATAAAAAACCAGAAATTATAGATGAAAATGAATATTGCAATATTATTACAAAAAGTGATGGAGTAATAACAAAAATTAATGTGCAAAATGGCACAGCCCTAGTAAAAGTTGGGGATGTTGTAAAAAACGGTAATATAATTGTTGGAGGATGGCTTGAAGGGAAATATACAGGAACAAGGTATGTACATGCAAAAGCTGATGTTCAAGCTAGAGTTTGGCATAGTAAAAAAGAAAAAATGAGCTTAATACAAGAAGTAGAAGAAGAAACTGGAAATGTAAAAAAATCTTACGGAATAAATATAAATAATTTCAAAATAAATTTTCCTAAAAGTATTCCAAATTTTGAAAATTATGATACAATAAATGAGAACAAAAAGTTAAAAATATTTTCAAACTTTTATTTCCCTATAGAAATTTGCAAAACTACATATAAAGAGATACAAAAAAAGAGTGTTAATTATAGTCCTGAAGCAGCAAAGGAGATATTACTAAAAAAACTTGAAGAAGAACTAAAAAATGAGATAAAGGATGAACAAAATATTGTCAATACTAGAGTAAACTATAAAGAAGAAGAGGGAAGTATTACAGTAGAGCTAATATATGAAGTACTTGAAAATATAGGCACAAACGAAAAAATAGTGTTTTGAAAGGATGATTAATATGGCAGAAAGAAGTTTAAGAGTACTAGAAACAAACACAACTTTCATTGGAAAGTTAACAAATTCAATTACAAAACTATTAATTCCAACTAGAGTAGGAATTAATGGATTATTAATACTTACTAAAAGAAATAATATATTAAAAGCGTTTGAAAATTATATTGATGAGAACAATAATGATGAAACCAACAAAAAAGAAATCTTATTGAAAAAATATGAAGATATGTATGGATTATATTTAGAAGCAATTGATAAATATGTTATGGATTCCATATATAAAAAAGTAAAAAATGATACTGCAACTGCCTTTGAAAAAAACGCTTTGAGTGAATATTATAATGTTACTCATTTAAAAGAAACACAATATTTAGAATATAAATATAGAAAACAAAAATATTTGCTTGAACTGGATTATCAATCATTACTTGATGGTAACAAAGAAAAAACTTTAAATAGATATAAAAAATTTTATGCAGTTAAAATGGAAAGTTTGTATAAGGGAATATTAAAAAATTATTCTATTAGACTTGCAGATAATGCAGGTGGAGAAGAAAGAAAAAATCAAATTTATGAAAATATATTTGCTACATTAGAAGAATATATTGTAGAAATATTACCTATAAAAATGGAAATAGATAGTGAATCATCTTATAAAGAAATTATAGAAGACTATGATAAATTTAATACATTTTTGGCTGGAAAATTAGATTCAAGAGATATAATAGAGAAAAAGCTAGTTTTATTAGGCATTAGTAGAAAATTATTTACACATAGTTTGCCACTAATTGTAGCTGAACAATGTTATATTAAATTATTAAAAGATACAAGAAATTTAATTATAACAGCTAAAACTAATAAAAAGAAAAACAGTGCTTATCAGATGTTAATTACTTTAATTGAAGATTATAATATTAAATTATTATCAACAAAAATATACTGGGACAAACCACAAGAAAGAGAAGCATATAAAAAATTCTGGCAAGAATATAAAAATATTGAAGCCTTGAAAGATAATGAACCTGAAAAATATGAAAAACAAAAAGAAATACTATTTATAAAAAATGACTTAAATGCAGTAAGCCAAAATTCTGAAAAATACAGTGAAATAATAAAATTTTATAAACAAGAATTAGTAGAACTTGGAGTAATGAAAAACCTTAAAAATTCTTGTAAAACTATTAAAGAAAAATATACAAAAAAGAAAGAAGTAGCATAAGAGTATGAAAAAAATTGCACAAATAGAATATTTAGATGTAGAAAAAAATTACGATTATGAAGAAACAATAAATAGAGTTTTAAAGGAATGTTTTTTAGAAGAAAACTTATTAAATACAAATATCTATATAAGTGTTACATTAACAAATCCTGAAAACATTAGAAGTATAAATAAAGAATATAGAAATATTGATAAAGAAACTGATGTATTATCTTTTCCTATGTTTGAAAAGGACGAGATACAAGCTATAATTAAGAACAAGGAATATAAAGTTAATGATGTACTTGGAGACATAGTTATCTCACTAGAAAAGGTAAAAGAACAAGCAATGGAATATGGACATAGTTTTGAAAGAGAACTTGCTTATATGTTAGTACATGGATTTTATCATTTAATGGGATATGATCATATTGAAGAGAAAGACAAAGTTTTGATGAGACCTAAAGAAGAGAAGATTTTACAAAACCTTAATATAACAAGAGAATAGGTATAATACATATTTTGATTTGAAGATTAATAATAATAGGTGAAAACAATGAGAAAAAAAGATAACAATATAGATAATGAAACAAAAGAAGTGCATAAAATGAAAAATGGAAATTTCTTTGATGCTTTGCAAAATGCACTAAATGGAATAATTTACGCAATAACTACACAAAGCAATATAAAAAAACAATTAGTAATAGCAGTAGCTGTTATGCTAATAAGCTTGTTCTTTGATTTAAACAAAGCTGAATTTTTATGTTTAATGTTTACAGTGGTATTAATTATAGTTGCGGAAATGATAAATACAGCTATAGAAACTGTAGTGGATTTATACACAGACCTTTATCATCCTAAGGCTAAAATAGCAAAAGATGTAGGAGCAGGAGCAGTAGTATTAACAGCAATTAATGCGTTAATTGTGGCATATTTCTTGTTTTTTGAAAAAATAAGTACTATTGGTTTAAATATTGTAGATGAAATTGCAAATTCACCTACGCATCTAGCATTTGTAGCAATAGTATTAACAGTAATAGTTATTGTAACATTAAAAGCAGCAGCAACCAAAAACAATCATAAATTTATAAAAGAAAACTTTATGCCAAGTGGACAAACAGCAGTTGCATTCGCGGGGTTAACTATTATATGGTTAACGACTAGAAATGTAGTGATATTTACTTTATCGTTAGTTCTTGCATTAATAGTTGCAATAAATAGATATGAAAATGGGAAAAGAACCAAATCAGAAGTAGTAGTAGGTGCATGGGTGGGCATTATGGTAGTGGTTTTATTATATGGACTTGCAGTACTATATGTTAATGCAAATGTATTATCAACAATAACAGAATTTGTAAGTAATTTTACAATTGGAAGATAGGTTTAGTTTGAAAGAAGGAATATAAAATGAAAAACAAAGGAATAATTTTTTTGAGTATAATATTAATACTTCTTATTGCGGTAGCAGGAATATTGCTTGCTATGAAGCTAGTAAATGGTAAACTTGATGGAGAAGCTATGTCTAATGGAATTATTTCATTAGGGAAAGAAGATGGGAAAGTTAAGGAAGAAGTTAAAACAATAAATGTTTATAATGGAGTAGATAGACCAATTGCTGTAATGATAGATAACCATAAAGGAGCATGGCCACAAGCAGGATTAAATGAAGCATATCTTGTTTATGAGATAATAGTTGAAGGTGGAGAAACAAGACTTATGGCTTGTTTTAAAGGAAAAGATTTAGCAAAAATTGGACCAGTAAGAAGTTCAAGACACTATTTTCTTGACTATGCATTAGAAAATGATGCGATATATGTTCATTTTGGGTGGAGTCCACAAGCAGAATCTGACATATCAACCTATAAAGTAAATAATATAAATGGAATAGTACAAAGTAGTAAAGATTTCTGGAGAGTAAAAGATAAAAAAGCACCACATAATGCAGTAACCAGTACTGAAAAAATATTATCGATGGCAAATTCTAAAAAATATAGAACAACTTCAAGTTCTAAGAGCGTATTGAATTACAAAGCAGAAGAATTTAATTTAGAAGAGGGAACTGTTGCCAATGAAGTACAAATTCCATATTCTAAATTACATACTGTAGAATATAAATATAACGAAGAAACTAAAAAGTATGAAAGATATGCAAGAGGGGTAAAACAAACAGATTGGGATACAAAAGAACCTATTGCAACCAAAAATATAATAATAACTTTTGCTGAAAATTATACTTTACAAGATGTAGAAAAGAAAGACAGACAAGGATTAAAGAATATTGGAGATAAAAAAGGATACTATATTACAAACGGAAAAGCAATAGAAATAATAGCAAGTAAAGCTTCAAGAACTGAAAAGACGATATATAAAGATTTAGCTGGAAATATTATAGACGTAAATGATGGCAATACTTTTATACAAATATGCCCAATTGATGCAAAAGTTGTAATTGAATAGAATAAAAGCTCTAACTATACTTTTGGTATGGCTAGAGTTTTTTGTTTATAAAAATATTAACTTATAATTATTTAAATTAATTCTAAAACTCTTTTAAAATTAAGCAAATTAAGGTATAATACTTTTATCAAGTAAAAAGAAATTAAAAAAAATAAATTTATCTACTAGATTTTACAAAATTAGCAAATTAAAGTAGGTATAATGAAAAGGAAGTAAAAATGGAAGAATTTAAATCGGGTTTTGTATCAATTATTGGAAGGACAAATGTGGGAAAATCTACATTAATCAATTCGTTAGTGGGCGAGAAAGTAGCAATTATGACTAACAAGCCACAAACGACAAGAACTGCTATACGTGCAATTGTGAATAGAGAAAATTCACAAATTATATTTATAGATACACCAGGAATTCACAAACCAAAAACAAAATTAGGAAATACAATGATAGATACTGCCTTTGGCAGTGTTACAGATGTTGATGTTGTGCTATTTTTAATAGAAGCAACAAGTGAAGAAATTGGAAAAGGTGACAGAATAATATTAGATAAAATAAAAGCAGCAAAAAAGAAAACAATATTAATTATAAATAAAATAGATTTAGTAAAAAGAGAAAAATTATTAAAACTAATTGAAATATATACAAAAGAATATGATTTTGAAGCAGTTATACCAATTTCAGCTTTAAAAAATGATAAAATAGAAAGTGTATTAGAAGAGATAGAAAAATTATTAAAACCGGGTCCTGCATATTATGATATAGATGAATATACAGACCAAACTTTAAGGCAGCTTGTAGAAGAAACGATTAGAGAAAAGGCATTAAAATTGTTAGATGATGAAGTTCCTCATGGATTATATGTTCAAACAGAAAAAATGGAATTAAGAAGCACAAAAAACGAAGAAGAAATATATGATGTAGAAGCAACCATTTACTGTTTAAGAAATTCTCATAAGGGAATAATAATAGGTAAAAATGGAAGTATGTTAAAAAGAATTGGAATGTATGCAAGACAAGATTTAGAACGTATGCTTGGAACAAAAATAAACTTAAAAACTTGGGTAAAAGTAAATGAAGATTGGCAAGATAAAGATTCCATTGTAAAGAACTTCAAATTTAAGGATTAGAAATTAGTGCATAAAAAACATAAAAATACAAAAGATAAAAAGAGATGGGAGTTGATGCTTTATGATAAAACAAATAGCTTGGAATACTTTTAAAAATACAGGTGATATTAACACATTTTTAGAATTAATGGAAGTACAAAATGTAGAAAAAAATATGATAAATAGGAAAGATTATAATGGGAACATTCAGGACAAATGGAATAATAATAGGGGAAAGTAATATGGGAGACTATGATAAAATGCTTACTATGCTAACACCAGGTCTACGGTAAAATATCATGTGCTGCCAAAGGAGCAAGAAGGCCTAAAAGTGCTCTTCTTGCTGGCAGTCAATTATTATGCTTTGGAGAATATATGTTATATCAAGGAACTAGTACATATCATATAAATTCTTGTGAAACTATAGAAATGTTTTACAATTTAAGAACCGATTTAGATAAATTAAAATATGCAAGCCATATTACTAAAATAATATATGACGTTACTAATGAAAATGAAAACAGTTATAAAATATTACAATTATTTTTAAATACATTATACACAATATCTGAAACCGATAAAGATATGGATTTAGTAGTCTCAATTTTTAAATTGAGACTTATGTGTATACTTGGATTTACTCCAAGTATACGGACGGCTGTAAAGAATGTAAAACAGAAGAGGATATTCTATATTTTAGTTTTAAAGATAGCGGATTTAAGTGTGGTGCTTGTGGGAAAATGGATAAGAGCGTAATAGAAATTTCAAAGCCAACAATAGAAGCAATAAAGTACATAGTGCTAGTGCCAGCAAAAAAGATATTTTCCTTCAGTGTACAAGAAAATACAATAAAAGAATTACAAATAATATCAAAGATATATTTAAATCAAAAATTAGAAAAAGAATATAAATTAGAAGATATATTTTAAAAAAATTACTTGCAAAAAAATATAAATAGTATATAATCTAAGTGTAAACAAAAGAACAAAAAGAAAAAGGAAAGGATGAATTTTATGAATATTAAAATTACAGGAAAAGATTTGAAAGCTACAGATGCAATCAAAGATTATGTTGAAAAGAAAGTAGAAAGATTAGTAAAATATTTTGGAGAAGAATTTGAAGTAACAGTAACAATTAGATGTGAGAGAAATGAACAAATAGCAGATGTTTTTGTAAATAATGATGGAGATACATATAAAGCAGTAACTGCTCATAGAGATCTATATGCTGCTATAGATAAAGATATAGATATATTAGAGGGACAAATAAGAAAAATTAAAACAAAGAGAGAAAGACAAAATAAAGAAGATTCTATTAAGCAAAAAGAAATTGTTAATATGGGACCTACACATGAAATAGAAAATGAAGTTATAAAAACTTTATATTATGAAGCAAAACCAATGTCAATTGAAGATGCAATACTAAAATTACAAGAAAAACCACAAGATATATTCTATACATTTGTTAATGTAGACACAAATAAAGTTAATGTAGTATTTAAATTAAAAAATTCTAAAAATTATGGTATAGTAGAACCAGAATAAAATACATAAAAAGGCAGGAATACAATTCCTGCCTTTTTATGTATTTCTACTTAAAAAAACAAAAATTATATTCCTACCGATTAAAATAATCTAGTTTATAAAAAACTATTTACCGATCATTTGGTTTTCAGCTTGTTGAATCATTTTTCTTACCATGTTACCACCGATTCTACCAGCGTCTCTAGCAGATATATTTCCGTTGTAACCATCTTTTAAAGTTACACCAACTTCGCTAGCTACTTCATATTTGAATTTGTCTAAAGCGTCCATAGCTTCTGGAACTGCTTTTATATTACTGTTGTTTGATGCCATTGTTAGTTCACCTCCTGCAAAATATTTTACATTTTTGAAGAAACTTTCTTGCTTCTACGTTATATAGAATGTACATAAATTTTATTTTTAAACTGGAAATTTTTGCATTTTATTTGAAAAAGAAAATTGATGTTAAAATTAACATTATTAATTATTTTGAATGAATATATATTTTTTATAAATTTATAATATTTATTGTAAAAAAAATAAATTATATGTATAATAAGCGAGAATAATATACAAAGGAGAGAATTATGTATAAATTAGTTGCAATCGATTTAGATGGAACATTACTTAATTCATATGGAGAAGTAAGCGAAGAAAATAAAAAAGCAATTGAAAAAGCCGTAAAAAAAGGTGTAAATATTGTTCTAGCGTCACGGTAGAATGCCGAATTCCGTAAAAAGTTTGGCAAAAGAAATTGGCGCAGATAAATATATTATATGTGGAAATGGAACTTTTATTTATGATTTACAAAAAGAAAAGATTATATATGATGCATTTTTAGAAAAGTCAAAAGTATTGGAAATTATAAAAATTTGTGAGGAAAATAGTATTTATTATAATGTTTATACAGAAGATAGTGTTTTAACAAAAACATTAAGTTATAATGCACTTTTTTATGATAATGAAAATAGTAAAAAACCAATTGAAAAAAGAACAAATATTAATATTGTGGAAGATATATACAAATATGTAGAAGAAAATTCTAAAATAAATATTTTAAAAATGACTATATGTGATAGTGATAAAATCATATTTTCAAGTATTTTAAAAAAATTAAAAAGAATACCTAGAATTGACATACTAGAAGTTGAACATATGTCAAGGAAAAGTATAAAAAAGGGAAGTGTAGATATATCACTTGAATATTTTTATACAGAAATAACAAAAGAAAACACAAATAAATGGACAGCAATAGAATTTTTGATACAAGAATTAGGTATGAAAAAAGAAGAAGTTATGGCAATTGGAGATAATGCTAATGATAGAGAAATGGTTGAAAATGCCGGACTTGGTGTGGCAATGGGAAATAGTATGTTACAAGCAAATAAAATAGGAGATGTATTTGTAAGTAATAATAATCTAAATGGAGTTGCAGAAGCAATAAATAAATATATAAATAGCGATAAATAGACATTGTTACAGCAATATTACAATGCAATTATTTTTCTATTACAAGTATAAAGAAATATTGTTTTTACACACATTTTGATGTAAAATTAATTATAAAGTGATAATTTGTCAAAGGTTAAAAGGAGGAATTTTCATGGCAATAAATCCAATGCAAAGAAAAGCAAGAAATTCAATATTATTAGGTATTGTTATAGGTCTATTAATAGGAGCAGTAATAATAGTTTTTCTATTTTTACAATTAAGTAAATTAAAACAACAAATTGAAGCAGACAAACAAGCTACTAGAACAGTATATGTTTTAGCTAACAATGTTAAGTCTGGAGATAAAATAGATTCATCAATGCTAGTCCAAAAACAAGTATTACAAGATATTATACCAACTGATTACATAAGTTTAACAGATATAACAGAAAATACTATATCTAAATTAGATTTAACAAAAGGATCTGTTCTATCAAGAACTCTAATTACTGAATCAAACGAAAAGATAACAGATGATTTAAGAGAACAAGAATTTAATATGATTGTTTTACCACAACAATTAGATATTGGAGCATATGTTGATATTCGTTTAAGACTTCCTAATGGACAGGATTATATAGTAGTATCAAAAAAATGTGTAAATAACATTACAGAAGATACTATTTGGATGAACTTATATGAAGATGAAACATTATCAATGAGTAATGCAATAGTAGAAGCTTATAAAATGACAGGAGCTAAACTTTATGCAACAACATATGTTGAACCAGGAAACCAAGGAAGTGCAATACCAACATATATGCCAAGCGCAGAAGTTATTAACTTAATAAATTCAGATAAAAACATAAAAGAAGAAGCAAGAAGAGCATTAGCTGAAAGATATACAGCTGAATTAAGAGCAAGAAGAGAAAATGATATAAACTCTCAATTAAATTCATATAGAGAAGAAGCAAAACAAAACCTAGAAACAGGTGTTGAACAAGAAATAACAAATTCAAAAGAAGCAAGAAAAGAATATATAGATTCACTAAATGCAAGTGCCAGTGTACAATAAATAATAGGAGGAACATATGAAAAAAGTAGGATTTATTGGAGCGTATGACAAAACAGATTTAATAGTGTATATAGCTAAAGCTTTAACTACATTAGGAAAAAAAGTATTAGTCATAGATAGTACTTTTATTCGGTAAAGCAAGATACATTGTGCCAACTATAAATCCATCAAAATCTTATATTACTGAATATGAAGGAATAGATGTCTCTGTAGGATTCGAAAATTATGAAGAAATAAAAAAATATTTGGGAATTGCACCAGAAAAAGAATTTGAATATGACATTGCTTTAATTGATGTAGACAGTATAGAAACATTTGAAAAGTTCTATATAAAAACCTGTGAAAAAAATTACTTTGTAACATCCTTTGATTTATATTCATTAAAGAAAGGTTTAGAGATATTAAATGGAATATTAGAACCAATTAACTTAACAAAAATACTATTTTCTAAAGATATATTAAAAGAAGATGATGAATATTTAAACTTTTTATCTTTAGGGAAAAAAGTTATTTGGAATGAAAATTATAGAGTATATTTTCCAATTGATAATGGAGATGAAAGTGTAATAATAGAGAACCAAAGAGTTGCAAAGATTGGAATTAGAAAATTAAGTTCACAATACAAAGAAAGTCTATATTATATAGTAGAAGATATTTTAGCTGGTGAAATAAATTCACGGAGAAATTCGTAAAGCATTTAGATTATTAGAAAAGGATGTGTAGAATATATGGCAATAATAACCTTTTATAGTAATAGCAAAAAAGAAACAGGACAAACAATGTCAATTGCTGCTGTAGCAACTGCTATGGCTATTGAACATAACTATAAAATATTGCTTGTTTCTACACGGATATGACGATAACACCTTAGAATTATGTTTTGGAGCACAAGATAAAAATAGAAATTTTATTACTAAATTAATGAAAAATGCAAATACGGTTAGCGATAATGGAATAGAAGGATTATCAAAAATCGCAAATAGCGGTAAAATCACACCAGAAATAATACAAAATTATACGCATGTTGTTTATAGAAATAGATTAGAAATTCTATATGGTTATAGAAATATGCAAGAAAGATCAACCAAAGAAGAATATTTAAAGACATTAGAATTTTATAAAGATATTATACAAAATGCAAACAAATATTATGACATGGTGTTAGTAGATTTAGATAAAAAACTAAACAATGATATAATTAGACAAATACTTAAAATAAGTGATGTACTTGTTTATAATATTGAACAAAAAATGAATATGATAAACGAATTTTTAAAGATGAGAGAAGAATTAGATTCACAAAGCAAAAACAAAATAGTATTAAATGTAGGAAACTTTGATGAAAACTCTAAATATACAATTAAAAATATTTCAAGATATGCTGGAATAAGAAGAGATTTAACTGTAATACCATACAATACTTTATTTTTTGAAGCAGCAAGTGAAGAAGCAGTTGCAGACTTATTTTTAAAAATAATAAATGTAAGTGAAGCAGATAAAAATTCAAAATTCATAAAACAAGTGAAAGAAACAGTAGAAAAGATTATTTATAAAATGCAAGAAGTACAAATGAAAATGTAACTTAGAAAAGGAGGAAGACATATATGCTAATAAATTTTATCTTAATTGTTATTGTCCTTGCGGGAACAGGTGTAATAATTATGCGTTCAATAACAAAAAAGAAAGAACAAGAAGCTGAACAAGAAATAGAAGTAGATGATAAAACATATACCTTAGATAAAATAACAGCATTTGTTAAGAGAAGACTTGACGAAATTACAAAGATAAACTTATATGATATAGGTCTTTCAGAAGAAGAACTACAAAGAAGAAAAAAGAAAAAATATGAACTAAAGAAAGCTCTTAAAGGATGTACCTATGGTGATGTTAATGATAAGAAATATGTAAAAGAATTAATATATGACTTATTGTTTAGAGAATATGGAGTAAATGAAATTAATATATCAAATGCAATACCTTTTGATATTCCTTCATTGTTAACAGAACAAGATAAGTTTGATATTCTAATTTATATGTATAAAAAAGAATTCGGATATGAGGCATTAACTCAACTTATAAAAAAATATAATTTAGCAGTTTTAAAATACATATCAGGAGAAGCAAAACCATCTTATGTAATAACAGGAGAAGAAATTAGAGAAATATATGAAAAAGAACAGTTAGAACTAACCTTTGAAGATAAATTAAATGTTTTAGTACAAAGAATATATCAACACTATAAGGGGTATAGTGTAATTGATGAAATAAGAGATATGAATATAGATGGTGTATCTGGTGGTGTATCAGGACTTCCAGAATCTTTCTTAAGCCAAGTTGCACAAACTGATGGAGATTATTTAGATCAAGTACTTGAAAACAAAGTGCCACGTGCCTGTGATAGTATTTGGATTTTCTTCCAAGGTAAATCAATAAGATTTGCATTTTTATCTTTTGGAAGCGAAAGTGAATTAAAAAGAGTATGCCAAAACATATATAAATATAACAATCCAGGACAGTTATCTGATACTAATGGATATAAAATTAATGAAATGAAAGATGGATCTCGTGTTGTTGTTGTTAGACCATCCTTCTCAGAAACCTGGGCCTTCTTTGTAAGAAAATTTGACGTAAAACGTGCAACACTAGAACAATTAATTGTATTCCCAGGAAAAGAAAAAGCAATTGATTTATTAAAATACTTAGTAAAAGGTGCAAGAATTATTTCAATTACTGGTGAGCAAGGTTGTGGTAAAACAACAATGCTTATGGGAATGATTGAAAACATATATGAAACAATGAATATAAGGGTTCAAGAAACAGCCTTCGAGTTACACTTAAGAAAAATATACCCTACAAGAAACATATTAACCTTTAGAGAAACAGAAACAATTTCAGGACAAGAAGGATTAGACGTTCAAAAGAAAACTGATGGTTCTGTAAACATTATAGGTGAGGTTGCAACAGACCCAGTTGCCTCTTGGATGATACAAGCAGCCCAAGTTGCATCAAAATTTACATTATTTACACACCATGCAAAAACATTTCCAAACTTAGTT
>JAAVZA010000060.1 GCA_022791395.1 Clostridia bacterium | reverse complement strand
GGCAAATCCAAGCTAAAAAATTATTACAAAATTAATTATTCTTTATTCAACATTCAACGACGGAGTGAAAGTATTCACTCCGTTTTTGTCTCTTTTGAAAGAAATGTTAATCCACGGGTCCTGCTGATGACGAACTTAAGATTCCTCTTAGGCAGCTCAGCACCTTCCCCTCACGAAACGTTCAATTATCTTATAAAGATCCCTTCCTAAAAAGTAAAGACTTATATCAAAAAGCCATTAAGGATAATCCCTTAATGGCTTTTTGATTAAAGACGTTTATAATCCTTTTCCGATAAAAGACTCGCAGCCTCTTCATCCAAAATGAGAACTGTATCCGGATGAAACTGTAAAATAGAAGAAGGGACCTCCGGTGAGACATGACCATGTACCGTATCGTAGATTGCCTTTGCTTTGGCTCTACCTGATGCAAGCAACATTATTTTACGACTTTTTAGAATGGTTCCTGTCCCCATCGTAATAGCCTGCTTAGGAACTTCATCAAGTGTTTCAAAAAATCGAGCATTAGCCTCTCGAGTTGAATCATCGAGTTCAACGACGTGCGTTCCCTTCTCAAAACTAATTTGTGGTTCGTTAAAACCAATATGAGCATTATTTCCAATCCCTAGCACTTGAATATCAATACCATTTGATTTTGCAATGAGTTGATCATAAAAATTACATTCGTCATCGACATTTTCAGTATTACCGTTAGGAATATGAATCCTTCTCGGTTTAACATTGACATGATCAAATAAATGATTCTGCATAAAGTAATGATAGCTTTGCTCATTATCTTTTGATAATCCTAAATATTCATCTAAATTAAATGTTGTTACCTCCGATAAATCAATCATCTTCTCTTGATACATTTGAACAAGTTTTTTATACATCCCAATTGGTGTACTACCGGTTGCAAGACCTAAAACACAATCAGGTTTTAACATGACTTGACTAGAAATCATTTGAGCCGCCTTTTGACTCATCTCATCATAGTCTTTACAAACTAAAATTCTCATTTCCCTCACCAAACTCTCTTTCAAAATTTATTAACTACTTCGCGACCTTCAACAAACGATAAATAACAATTGAGTTCCTCATCAAAAACGACAATGTCTGCATCTTTTGATACATCCAGACTTCCCTTTTGATGATGAATACCGATGGATGTCGCTGGATTTAAAGAGGCCATATGAATCGCCTCCCACAACGTGATATCTGTATGCTTATAAAAATTATAGACGGCCTTATTTAAGGTCAACACACTTCCAGCTAAATTTCCACTAGCAAGTCGAGCGGCCCCATCTTTAACAAACACGGCTTGCCCACCTAAATCGTACGTTCCATCTTTCATACATCCGGCGCGCATACTATCTGTGATCAACACAATTTTCTCTTTTCCCTTATTCGCCAACACAAACGGGAATAAATCTTTATGAATATGGATCGTATCCGCAATTAATTCTGTAAAAACATCACTACTTAATGCAGCCCCAACCACGCCAGGCTCCCGATGATTAAGTGGCGTCATTGCATTAAATAGGTGAGTGACATGACTACATCCGCAGGCAAAGGCCTCTTTAGCTTGTTGATAGGTGGCATTCGTATGGCCAATAGATAAGGTTATCTCTGTTCTTTCCTTCACCGCCTTGGTAAACGCGTAACTTTCATCCAATTCTGGTGCATAGGAAACCAATTTAATAACATCGGTATATGGTTCTATAAATGAAAAATTCGGTTTTACGATATATTGACTCGACTGCGCCCCCTTATACGACTCATTAATGAACGGTCCCTCCATATGGGCACCCAAAACTTTAGCCCCAACTAATGGCCGTCTCATACATTCCCGAATAACGGTTAAAGCTCCATAAATATCTTCTTGGCTCATGGTCATCGTTGTCGGTAAGAAAGCCGTCACCCCATTTTGAGCAATTCCTTGACTAATGGTCTCGATGGCCTCAACCGATTGATCCATCGTATCGGCACCACAACTTCCATGCACGTGTACATCAATTAATCCTGGAGACACATACATGCCACGGGCATCGATGACTTCACAATCTTCGGGAACCTCCACTTGAATCGATCTGATCACTTCGTCAAATACAAGCACCTGATTTTCAAGAATACCTTGGGGCGTTATGATTTTCCCATTCTTAATTGCCTTCATTCTCACACCTCTATCCCTCAAATTTATCTTCATAAGTGGGGTCTTTTTAATGGGTTATAACCAAAATAACTCATTAGACATGAGGAGAGGTTTAACTAGACCGCTTCACCTCTTCACCTTATAAAGCCTTTAACATCTCTTCATTAAACCTCTTTGTAATTAATTGAGGGCGCGTAATAGCTCCCCCGACAACAACACAATGAGCTCCCATTTCAAGTGCCCGTCGTGCCTTTTCAGGAGTATCAAAATTTCCTTCCGCAACAATAGGAACTTGGCAAGTGGCAATCAATTCAGCCAATACTTCAAAATTATTTAGCTGTTTTGAATGCTCTGTATAACCCACTAACGTCGTTCCAATGTAGTGAAATCCTAACTTTTCTGCTCGTAATCCTTCCTCCACTGTTGAAATATCCGCCATAAACTTTTGATGAGGATATTTTGTTAGCGCTGCTTTTATCAATGACTCATCTTGACTCATCGTTGCGTCCATCGCAATAATCTCAATATTTAACTGAGCCAATGCATCAACTTCCTTCATCGTGGGTGTGATGTAGGGAACCAACTGTTCATAGTCTTGTTTAATTATGCCGATAATCGGAAGGTTGACCTCAGATTGAATCGCTTTAATATCAGAAACGGTATTTGCACGAATCCCTATGGCCCCTCCTTCCTTTGCAGCGCGTGCCATTTTTCCCATAATAAATGAACTATGTAGTGGTTCATTTGGTAACGCTTGACATGATACGATTAAACCTCTTTCCATAATTGTCACTCCCTTTTTTTCGTCACTCTGCTCCCATTAAATCATTAATTTTTTGTTTTAATGGGTCTGCCTTAGCACCAAAAATAGCTTGAATGCCTCCTTTAACCTCTAATACAGCGGCTGCTCCTAGTGCTTTAATCTTATTTTTATCTACTTTATTCACATCTTTAACGGCTACTCGCAGCCTTGTGATACAAGCATCTACGTCATCAATATTTTCTTTCCCACCTAAGGCTTCTAAAATTTGTACAGCCGTTTCATTTAAAGAGTCATGAACAACAGCTGTTGCTACTACTTCCTCGTCCTCTTCACGCCCCGGCGTCGGAACATTAAATTTGGTAATTAAAAATCTAAAGGTAATGTAATATAACCCAAACCAAAAGGCACCGACAATTAAAATGTAAATCCAATTTGTTTTCTCATTCCCTTGTAAAACACCGAATAACAGAAAGTCAATTAATCCTCCCGAAAAAGTATTTCCAACGGAGATGTTTAAAATATCGGCGATCAAAAATGATAATCCGTCAAATAACGCATGAATCACGTATAGCCATGGCGCCACAAATAAGAACATAAATTCAATGGGTTCTGTAATCCCTGTTACAAATGAGGTCACTGCCGCCCCTAAGAACATTCCAGCAATCGCCTTTCTCTTATGATTAGGCACACAATGGTACATCGCTAAACAAGCAGCCGGTAATCCAAACATCATCGTCGCATATCGTCCTGCAAAAAATCGTGTCCCATCACTAAATAACCCAGCATGGTTAGGATCAGCAAGTTCAGCAAAAAAGATATTTTGCGCTCCGACAATCACCTGACCTGCAACTTCCGTAACCCCTCCTAATTCAGTATACCAAAATAGTGGGTAAACCATGTGATGCAATCCAATAGATCCCGTTAATCGGAGTAAAAATCCATAAAGGAATGTTCCGAGTGGACCAAAATTAGCAATGATGTTTCCAATAGAAACTAATCCTTGCTGGAAGGTCGGCCAAATGAGAAAAAAGATTGCCCCTATAAAAATGGCCGTAAACGACGAAACAATCGGAACAAATCGTGATCCACCGAAAAACCCTAGCACCGATGGAAGTTGGATATTATGATACCGATTATGTAATGCGGCAACCACCGATCCAATAACAATGGCCCCCACAACCCCTGTATCAATTGACTCAACACTCGGATTAAACGCGGTAATCATTCCAGAGATAGCGGCATTCATCACAAGGAATGAAACGGCCCCCGCCAAGGCCGCCGTCCCCTTATCCTTTTTCGCGAGCCCCACCGCTAATCCAATACACATGATTAATGCTAAATGACTAAAGATGACGTTTCCCGCTGAAGACATAATTTGAAATATTCCTTGTAACCAAGAAATATCTAACATAGGAAAGGCCATCACGGTATTAGGATTCGATAATGCCCCACCAATCCCTAATAATAACCCCGCTGCCGGAAGAATGGCAATCGGTAACATAAAGGACTTTCCTATCTTTTGTAGTTGCTTAAACATATTCCCCTCACCTCTTTTTTGAAAATTATTTTCTTTATACTCATATCTTAACCGCTTTCAACTCATTAATCAACTATTTTTTAAAATTATTTTCATTGTCGCTATTTATTTATGAGAATTATTTTCATTTTAAAACTTAATTATTCAACCAAAACACCGCCTTCCATCAACAGCATCCCATCTTTTATGATGAAATATAGGTTCATTCGACCAAGGATACAATCATTTTTATTGATATCAATAAAAAAAGGCATCCTACAATAGCTAGAATGCCTCCTACTAAATTTTTATGTTGTGTTAAAAAGAATCGCGATGCTTTTGAATCAGATTAACAACAAGGGTTGTTTTCTTAGTTGCGACCTCTTTTACGTCTCGTACAAATTTTAATCAGTGAAATAAAGATAACCCAAATTTCTAAGCGCCCAAACAGCATCC
>JAAVZA010000002.1 GCA_022791395.1 Clostridia bacterium | reverse complement strand
ATACTAGTACAAATTGGGTAGATTATACAGCTGGAAGTATAATAGAAGTAAGAAAAAACATAACCATATATGGAAGAATAATAGATAAGACAACAAATGAAATAGGATATAAATTTTCAGGAAAAATAAACACAATAGATGAAACACCCCCACAAGTAGCAACAATAACCTTTGATAAACTAAAAGCAAACATAGGAGAAACTATAAAGGCAACAGTCACACAATATGATAATGAAACAGGTATAGATATAACAAATTGTAAGTACATTGTTAATACTTCAAAAGATGAATTGGGAACAGATTCAAGTTTATGGAATAATGCTACAAAATTTAGTACTAATCCAGAGATAATAGATATAAAACAAACATCACCTGGAAATTATTATCTTCATATTCTTAGTATAGATGGTGGTAATAACTTATTTGAAACAGTATCAGATGGTATGAATTTTAAGGGGGCTGTATATCTGGCTAATAGCAGTGGCTATAATGGTGGTGAGGCTTTAAAAAGTTCTTGGTCTACGAAAGGAGGAAGTTGGTCCGATAAGAATAATCCATTTTATTCGTTCCTTCAGGCAGGTGCTGGAACAAGAATTTATGTGTGGTATAAATCTAAAGTTGATATTACGGACTGTGATAAAGTGTCTTTGTCTGCAAAAGTTTTTTGGACTGCTTCGGATACGATTGAGGTTTCACTGAGGTTAGTAGACTCACCTGGTGGAGGAACTCCTGTAAGGGAGGCTAAACAGTCGCTGTATGGTTCAGGTAATAGTATTATTACTAATAACCTTTCTATAGATGTTTCTGGTTTGGAAGGTTCATATTATGTAGAAGTAAGTGCTATTTGCAAGAATCAATGGCTTAGGTTTGATCCAAATAGCACAGGTTATTTTAGGTGTTGGTTAGAATGAAAAAGATAGATAATCAGCTGTATAAAAAGTAGAATTAGTAATTTATAATTACTAGTTCTACTTTTTAGTCTCTTTTCTTAGTTAAAGACAGTCAAATTATTTCCAAAATAATTTCAAATTAAAAAAGATATGGTAGAAATAAATTTATGTAGGTTGTCAAAAAATGACATACTTGACAAATCAATAGATTAGTATTAAAATGTTAGAGTAAACTAACTTTAAATGGAGGAAGAAATGAAGATATCTAGTTCGTTAGAAGAATATTTAAAAACTATATATGTGTTAAAAAATACTGAAAAAGAAGTACGTGTTACAGATATAGCAAAAAAGCTAGGGATATCTAAACCAAGTGTAAATAAAGCACTTAATAATTTGAAAGATATAAAATTAATAAAGTATGAATCCTATGGAGATATAGTTTTAACAGAAGAAGGAATTGTAACAGCAAAAGATATTATGAAAAGATATTCTACATTAAAATTATTCTTAACAGAAGTATTAGAAGTAAATAAAGATATTGCGGAGGCTGAAGCAAAGGCTATGAAACATGCAATTTCGGAAGATACAGTAAAAAAACTTGAAAAATATATAAATAAAATATTAGATTTAGGAGACCTAGATTGTGGATATGATGCTACGAATCCTAAATGTTTAAATTGTGTTAAAATTACGGCAAAAAATAGAATAAAAAAGGAAGAGGAGAAAAAATAATAATGTTAGAAATAAAAGATATATGCTTTGAAAGAGATAATAAAAAAATATTAGACCATATTAATATGAAGTTAGATTTAAATAAATTTATAGCAATTACAGGTCCAAATGGTTCTGGAAAATCGACTCTTGCTAAAATTATTATGGGAATAGAAGCACCAGATTCAGGTAAGATTATTTTTAACGAGCAAGATATAACAAATTTAAAATCGGATGAAAGAGCAAGGCTTGGAATAGGATTTGCTTTTCAACAACCAGTTAAATTTAAAGGTATAACAGTATATGATTTATTGAAAATTGCTTCCAAAAAAGAGATTAATAAAGTAGAAGCTTGTAAAATACTATCTAAAGTAGGCCTTTGTGCAAAAGAATATGTAGATAGGGAAGTAAATTCTTCATTATCAGGAGGAGAGCTTAAAAGAATAGAAATAGCCACAGTAGTAGCTCGTGAATCTATTTTAACTATTTTTGATGAGCCAGAAGCAGGAATAGATTTATGGAGCTTTAATAATCTTATTGAGGTTTTTGAAGATATGAGAAATTTAATAAAAGGAACTACTCTTATTATTTCACATCAGGAAAGAATTTTAAATATTGCAGATGAAGTAATATTAATGAAAAATGGTAAAATAGAAAAAATAGGAAAGAGTAATGATATATTAGAACAAGACTTATGTAAGAATTCTTGTTGTAAATTAAAAAATAGATAAGGAGGAAAAATGGATAATATAGATGAAGAATTACTAAAAGAAATATCTAATGAACTTGGCGAAATTAGAAATGGTGCATATAACATTAGAAAAAACCGGTGAGGGAATTGAAAGGAAAATAACAGATAATATAAATATTGTTACTAAAAAAGATAAATCTGGAATAGATATATTTGTTAAAGAAAATACTAAATTTGAATTTGTACATATTCCAGTAATTATAACAGAAAGTGGACTTAAAGATGTAGTATATAATGATTTTTATATAGGAAAAAATGCAAATGTTGTAATTATAGCAGGATGTGGAATTCATAATGATCATCATAAAGACTCTGAACATAATGGAATTCACAGATTTTTCTTAGAAGAAGGTGCAAAAGTAAAATACATAGAAAAACATTATGGAGAAGGTAGCGGTGATGGAAAAAGAATATTAAATCCTATAACAGAAGTAGAATTAAAAGCTGGGGCAAATATGGAAATGGAAACAGTTCAAATAAAAGGTGTTGATTCTACTATAAGAGAAACTAAAGCAATACTTGAGGATAATACAAATCTTACAATAAGTGAAAAAATAATGACACACGGAAATCAATTTGCAAAAACAGAATTTTATGTAGAATTAAATGGTGAAAATTCAAGTACACATGTAACTTCAAGAAGTGTAGCTCAAGATAAATCTAAACAAGAATTTATTTCTAAAATATTAGGTAATACAAAATGTTATGCGCATGTAGAGTGTGATGCAATAATAAAAGACCAAGGAAAAGTAGTAGCTATACCAGAAATAGATGCAAATAATGTAGATGCAAATTTAATACATGAAGCAGCAATAGGTAAAATTGCAGGAGAACAATTAATGAAATTAATGACACTGGGACTAACTGAAAAAGAAGCAGAGGAACAGATTATAAATGGATTTTTAAGATAAATGTATATAAATTAAAAAAATAACCACCCTATTATTAAATAAGGTGGTTATATGTTTATAAGAAAGTCAAAATTTGAAAAATTAATGAAAAATATAGATGAGTTAAACTTTGTATTAACTAAAAATAATTTAATAGATTTAGCAGAGATTTTAGGAAATAGGAAGGAAATGCTAATAAGAAATGTACTTGCGGGGATTGCAAAGGGCGTGGGAATAGGTATAGGCTTTTCTATATTAACAGCAGTATTAGTTATTATTTTACAAAAGATAGTTACCCTAAATATACCAGTAATAGGTGACTATATAACAGATATAATTGAAATAGTAGAAGGAAATAGGAAATAAGAAAAAAGCAATGCTAAGATTAGCATTGCTTATATTGTGAGTTTTTATTTATTACTTACTGCAGCATATTTTTTTAATTTTTCATAAACCATATAATTTACTGTACCTGCAGGGAAATGTCCAAACTTATCTTTTTTACCAGCTGGAACACCTGTCAAAACTTCAATTCCTTCTTCAATAGAAGAAACAGCATATATGTGGAAATCACCTTTTTTAACAGCTTCAACAATTTCATCTGCCAAGCTTAAATTTTCTATATTTTGTACTGGTATCATTACTCCATGTGAACCGTCAAGCCCACGCATTTTACAAATTTGATAAAAACCTTCTATTTTTTCATTAACTCCACCTATAGGTTGAATTTCTCCTTTTTGGTTTACAGATCCAGTAACTGCAATTCCTTGATTAATTGGAACACTAGACAAACTAGAAAGTAGGGCATATAATTCAGTACTTGAAGCACTATCGCCATCAACACCATTATATAACTGTTCAAAACAAATACTAGCTGTTAATGATAAAGGTATATCTTGTGCAAACATTTCACCTAAATATCCACTTAAAATGTAAACACCTTTAGAATGTGATGAACCAGAAAGTTCAACCTCTCTTTCTATATTTATAATACCAGACTTACCAGTATAAGTATTAACTGTTATTTTTGATGGTTTTCCAAAAGAATAGTCACCAATAGTCATAACTGTTAAACCATTAATTTGCCCGACTTTAAAGCCAGATGTGCTAATTAAAAGAGTATTATCACGTATCATTTCAGTATATTTAGAATCATATTTTTTAATTCTATCAATTCTTTCATCTAAAGTTTTTTGAACGTATTCTGCAGTTACTACTTTTGATTTACCAAGCTTTGCCCAAGTACAAGCCTCAGCAATTATTTCAGAAAGGTCATTGAATCTAGTAGATAATTTCTTTTTATCGTTTGCAAGTTTAGAAGAATATTCTACAATTTTTGCTACTGCAGTTTTATCTAAAGGTAAAAGTTCTTCTTGTTCACAAAAACCGTGTATAAAACGAGCAAGTTTCATAACATTGTCTTCATTTTTTGGTGCATCATCTTCAAATTCTACTTTAATCTTGAAAAGTTTCTTAAAATCTGGGTCCATTGCAAGTAATGTATGATAAATATTTGAGCTTCCTATTAAAATCACCTTTAGATCTAAGGGAATAGGCTGTGGTTTTAAAGAAACCATTACCATAGAAGTACGTTGGTCTACAGCATTTTCTATATTTAATTCTTTAATTCTTAAGGCCTTTTTTAGAGCATCATAACATAAAGAATTAGCAAGTAAATCTTTTGCTTGTAAAATAATATAACCGCCGTTTGCTTTATGAAGTAATCCAGGTTGAAGCATTGTATAATCTGTTTTTAAAGCACCATAATAGTTTTCATATTCTAGTTTGCCAAATAAATTATGGTATGAATAGTTTGAGTCCATAATAACTGGAGAACCTTCAGCTTCACTATTATCTATAAATAAATTTACACGATAGTTTAACCAAGGTTGTTTTGGCTCTTGTCTTGGTGCTACTGGTTGTGTGGCATTTGCATTTTGACTCGCAGGTTGTTCAATAAATAATTGTACATTTTTTAACACATCTTTTTTTACATTATCTAAGAACTTATTAATGATTTTATTTCTTTTATATTTTGCTTTAATATAGTTAATATGTGCATTAATTGTAAGAAGGGCAACATTTGCTTGCCATTCTTCTATTTTTTTATCTGAAGCTCTTTCAATAGCTTTAATTTCTGAAATAGCAGAAATTATTTGTTCTTGCACAATACTAGATTTATTTTCAAATTCCTTTTTTATATTTTCATCTAATTTTTCAAATTCTTCTTCTTCAATAGTCTTTCCGTCAATAACAGGCATCATATAAATACCATTTTGAGCAGTTTTTACTTGAAAACCATATTTCATAGATTCTTTATTTAATTTTTCTAATAAAACAGAACGTTTTTGTTCAAATTCTTGTTTAATCAAAGTTTTTTCTTTTTCAAAATCTTCATTACTAAAGGTTTTATTTATGTCTGCTTTTATATCTTTAACAAATTGTTCCATATCTTCTTTAAATTCTTTTCCAAGTCCGTGCAGCAAGGGGAAGAGCTATCGGTTCATTTGGATTATCGAAGTTATAAATATAACACCAATCAGAAGGAACTTTTTCCTTCTTTGATATTTTATTTAAATAGTTTTTGGTGTACATTGTTTTTCCAACGCCGTCAGGACCTTCTAGATATAAGTTATATCCTTTAACATCAACACTTAATCCAAATTCTAAAGCTTTAATTCCACGGTCTTGACCAATACCTGTATCTATACCAGATATAGTAGAGGTGTCATCAAATTTAAAAATATCTGGATTACAATAATCCTTTAATTGCTTGTAGTTTAGTTCATTTTTTTTCATTTGTTTTTCTCCTTCATTTTATTATTATTTCTTTTGAAATCTATTTTTAAGAAGTAATATATTTTATAATATCAAATTATAAATTCTAATTTAAAAACAATGTCATTATAATTGCGTTTTTATTTTGTCCATAATAGTTCTTTCTTAAACCAATTTTTTTGAAATTAAATTTTTCATAAAGTTTTATAGCATTTGTGTTTTTTTCATTAACTTCTAAAGTAAGTAAACTTGATTTTTCAGCTTTTGCAGTTTCTATTAAGTTTTCTAATAGTTTACTTGCAATTCCCATATGTCTTTTTGAGATTTTGGTTACAATATTAGTAATGTGCGTTTCATCTAATACTTTCCAAATACCTGCAAAACCAACGATTTCTTCATTTATTAGTGCTACAAAGTATTTAGAATTTGGATTTTCTAATTCTTTTTCGAAAATTGAATAAGTCCAAAAATCATCAAAATCAGAAGTAAGTTTATCTTGTATTTTAAGTAAATGGGAAAAAGTCATTTTATTTATTACTATTTCCATTTTGTTTCTCCTCTAATTCTCTTTCCGCACTTGATTTTTTTAAATAAACAGGGGATAGATTGTATTCAAGGTCATTATATGTATTATTGGTATATACATCAAACGCAGCCATACCAATACTTACAGCGGTTAAATTGTTATAAGTATTAGCATCAGGGAAAATGGCCTTTTCTTTCAAGGTAGATTGTAACATATCTTTATAAAGTATGCTACCGTTTCCAACAAAAAATATTGGTTTATTACATTTTTTTAATATTTCTGTAATATAATTGATATTTTCAGCCAAATAATCATTTTCTTTCATGTGATTATTTGTAGAATTATCAAATAGACCGAAATAAACATTATCATTTTTGGCATCAATTAAAGAACAAATATAACCATTAAAATTAATATTATAAGCAAGTGCCATAAGAGAAGTTATTCCGAATAGTTCTAATATTAGTAACATCAAAAAAAGCTTTTACAGTAGCAATACCAATTCTTATACCAGTAAAAGAACCCGGTCCTTTGTCACAGGCAATTAAATCCATATCATTTAAGGTTAAATTTGTTTCTTTAAAAATTTGTTCAATTTGGGGCATTAATTTTACAGAATGAGTGTTGGCATCATCATTTGATATTTCCTTTATAATTTTATTATCTTCTAAAATTGCAACAGAGCAAATAGAAGAGGCAGTGTCAATACTTAAAATTTTCATTATATATTCCTCCTAATAGTTATTGCATCATAAATTCATTAATTAAATCAATATATTTATTTCCAATAGCAGATACTTTTAAAATTCTTATATTTTCATGTTCAAAATCTCTTTCAAAATCTATTTTTATATAATTTGAAGGTAGGGCATCTTCTATAATTTCACCCCACTCGATAATACATATTCCATTATCAAAATACCCATCTCCACCAATTGCATAAAATTCATCTACAGAAGAAATTCTGTAAACATCAAAGTGATATATATTTATATTATCTTTATTATATTCATTAACAATAGTAAAAGTAGGACTAGAAATTTCTTCACTAAGTCCAAAGTAAGATAGGAATCCTTCAGTAAATTTGGTTTTTCCAGAGCCTAAATCACCAGATAAAACTACAACATCTTTAGGACTTAATTTACTTGCAAGTTTTTTTGCAAAAGACATAGTATCATCTTCAGAATGTGAAATAAAAGTATACACAAAAATACCTCCTTTTGTAGAAAAATAGTTAATATATAAGTATTTTATATTATTATCAAGAATTTGTAAATTAATATTAAAAAAAAGGTTAAAATTTTTTAAAAAAACTATTGACAAAAAAATATATAACCATTATAATTTATAAATGTCGAAAGAAAAAACATATGCAGGTGTAGTTCAATGGTAGAATTCCAGCCTTCCAAGCTGGCTATGCGGGTTCGATTCCCGCTACCTGCTCCACCGCCCTTAGCTCAGTTGGTCAGAGCAACCGGCTCATAACCGGTGGGTCCAAGGTTCGAATCCT
>JAAVZA010000011.1 GCA_022791395.1 Clostridia bacterium | reverse complement strand
TAAACATCTCCCTTCAATATATTTAAATTGCTTCCTGTCAGTCGCAATTTAAATTATATATGAAGGGATTTTTTGTGTCTACTCATCGCTGAAAGCTTTACCGAACCCCGAGACAATCTCGGGGTTTTATAATACAAAAAAAAGCAACATTTTTATATGTTGCTTCTTTTTATATGTTTAAAAATTTTTGGTATATTTCATTTTTATTTACATTTCTATCTTTTGCTATTTGTTTTATTATTTTCTTTTTTTCTAATCCGTTCTGTTTATAATATTCATAGTGTTCTTCTATTGATAATTTATTTAGTTCTTCTAGTTGTACTTCTTTTTTAGTTTTTTGATTTTTATCAATTATTATTACATATTCTCCTTTAGGATTTTCTATAATCTTCTCTATTTCTTCTATTGTTCCCGTTATATATTCTTCATGGATTTTTGTTAATTCTCTTGCTAGTACTATCTTTCTATTTTCTAAAACTTGTTTTAAATCTTGTAAAGTCTGTAATAATTTATGTGGCGCTTCATACAATATTGTAGTAATTTCAGCATTTTTTATTTGTTCTAATTTTTCTTTTCTATTTTTTTTATTTTGTGGTAAAAACCCTATAAATGTAAATTCTTTTGCGTCTATTCCTGATGCTATTAATGCTGTAATAGCTGCACATGCCCCTGGTACTGGTGTTACTTTTATATTGTTTTTTATTGCGGATTTAACTATCTCACCACCTGGGTCAGATATTACTGGTGTTCCTGCATCTGATACTAATGCTATGTTTTTTCCTTCTAGTAATTTATTTATTAGTTCTTCTGTTTTTATTTCTTCATTATGCCTATGATAACTAATAAGTGGCTTTGATAATTCTAAGTGATTTAATAGTTTTAAAGTGTGTCTTGTATCTTCTGCTGCTATTATATCTACTTCTTTTAATATTCTAATTGCTCTTAAGGTTATATCTTCTAAATTTCCTATTGGTGTAGCTACAATATATAATTCTCCTTGCATTTTTTACTCCTTTTTTCCATATATTCTTAGTATTTCATCAGTGTATTCTTCATTTTCTTTATATACATATAACGGCTTCTCTATTTTTAAAAATGGTTTCGCATTTTTTGTTGCTTTTATTAATAATAGATTTGCTTCTTTACCTTCTTTTGGATATACAAATCTTATTCGTTTTGGTTCTAGTTTATATTTTCTTAAAAGTTCTATAATATCTACTAGTCTATCTGGTCTATGTACCATATATAAACTTCCTTTATCCTTTAATAATTTATTTGAAATTTTTATAAAGTCTTCCAATGTTGCTGTTATTTCATGTCTTGATATTAATTTTTTATCATTTTCATTTGTAATTCCTGTTCCCACTTTTTTATAGGGTGGATTGGATACTACCGCATCAAAGGTATTCATTTGTAATTTATTTTGTAAGTCTTTTATATCCCCATTTATTATTTCAAATTTGTCTTCTAAATGATTTAAAATTACACTTCTTTTTGCCATTTCATACACTTCTTTTTGAATTTCTACTCCAATTATCTTTGATGGCTTTATTTTTTCACTTAGTAGTATTCCAATTATTCCTGTTCCTGTACCTAAGTCTACTACTTTGCTTCCTTCTTTTATTTCTTTCGCAAAATCTGTTAATAAGATACTATCTATTCCGAAACAAAATCCATCTTTATTTTGTATTATTTTTAAATTTTTATATTCTAAATCATCTATTCTTTCATTTTCTAATAGTTCTATCATTTTTCCTCACTTTTTGTTTTTTTCTTTCATATTATATATTAAATTTGTGTTTTTGCAAAGAGGTGTTTTTATATGAATAATTTTCGATCTAATAAAATTAATAGAAATACTTGTTGTAATAATTATAATTGTTGTAATTCTTGTAATAATAAAATTCCTTTTAATTTTTCACAAAAAAAAGAGAACACTCTATGTTCTCTTCGTGAAGTGGAATGTTTTTTATGTAACTGCCAAAAGGCTCTTAAGTGCTTTAAATTTTACTGTTTTTTTAAGTAGTACTTTCTTGTTTTACAAATGGGTTTTTAAAGTTTATAAGATTATCTTTAAAACCTGTTTCACTATTTCCATCTATTAATATTTTTACTGTTTCTACTTCATTTAGTCCTGTTAAAGTGTTTACTATTGAGTATATTGTTCTACTTTCCGCTTCTGCTCCACCTTTATGGTTTTCTATAAATTCTTTTGATAAATCTATGCTTACTGTTCCATTTTTTATTTCAATTTTATTTATTTTTGTTCCATCTGGTATTACTTTTTCTAGTCCTTCATTTTTAGGTCCTTCAATTAATAGTTTTATTAATGTGTTATATGGATCTTTTGTTAGTTCTTTTACATCAACTCTTCTTGCTTCTGGTACTAGTGTATTTGTATCTTTCTGATTAAAGTATAGTGATACTACAGTTTGTCTTAATCCTTCTACATCTATTTCCTCTTCTGGTATGTATTCTATTATTTTATTTTCTTCTTTCTTATTATCTTGTATCTTTTTATATACAAACCATCCGTACTAGTCCTAAAATAATTATTACAACTATTAATATAATTACTATCTTCTTGTTTTTCATAAGATTCTCCTCTCTTTTTTCTTTTTGTTTAATCTTATGATAGACAAGTTGGGTTTAGAACAAATTTATTTAATCTATTTTTTCATACCAAAATCCATCTTTATAATCATTTTGTGGATATTCTTCACTGTTTGTTGAACTCACAACTCCATAGTGTTCACTTCCTTTCTCATATGTGCCAGTATCATATGATTCATATGTAATACAATTTTCTACTGTCCAATTTCTTGTGTTAGTACTTTCTCTACATACTCTATCATAAGTAAGATAAACTCGTGACTTATCCCCCCAATCTCTCACAATAAAGAATTTACTCACCTTTCCATCAACAATAATAGATATTTTATTCCCTCCAATACTTTTACTTAGATTAAACTCTCCTGTACTTCTATCAAACATAGAATCCAAGCGATTTTTTAATTCGAGCTCATTATCACTATCATAAATAACAGCATTATTATACATACTACCTTTAACAACTCTATCTTTTTTGATTGCATCAGCTAAACGATACTTGTACATATAACAAGAATATTTATTCCATTCATAAAAGTTATGCCTTATATTTATTCCATTATCTTTTTCACTTAAATTTCCTGCTTTGTCATATGCTACTGCATATATTGTATATTTTCCTGGCTCAATTCCTGTTATTTCATTTGTATTATATGTTGTTTCTGCTCCGTATTCATTTACTACTATATATTCATATCTATCTATTCCACTACTTGCATTTTCATTTGTTGCTTCTCCATCTATAGTATTTCCACTTATTATAAATCCTGTTTCTGTATTTTCAGCTGTTATTTCAAAACTTTTTGGTGGAATTTTATCTATTGTTTCTATTTTTATTTCTTTTTCTAATTTTTCTCCATTTTCCAATGTTACTTTTATTAAATATGTTCCATTTTTAGATACTTCATATTTGCCTTGTTCATTTTTAGTTATTGTACTTGGTACTTCTATATTTGTAATTTTTATTTCTTTCGGGTTTACTCCTATTTCTAATTCTATATTTTGGTTTGTATATCCTGATGGTGTTAATTTTACAGTTATTCTTGTCCCTGTATCTTTTTCTATATCAGTAATTACTACCTTTCCATTCTCATTATATCCTAATTCTATTATATAACCTTGTATTATTCCTGTATTCTCTTCTATATCTATTTCTTCAAATGTACCCTTTTGCTTTATTTCTACTAGTGCTTGTTCTATAGTTAAAGTTTCTCCTTTTGATATTTTTTCTATATCAATAGCTAGTATTTCCGCTTCTATTGTCTCTTTTATCCCTTCTATTTTATAATTTTCTCCTGCTGTTTTTGCTATATTAAGTAATCCATTTTTTCCTAATGCTATATTTATTATTACTCCTGCTAGAATTAATAATATTATTATTGTTATTACAAGTGCTATTAATGTAATTCCCTTATTTTTCATTTGTTCCTCCCTTTATACTATATTTATTTGTAGTTTAACTTATTTTAAGTTAAAAGTCAATAACTTAAAATAAGTTAAACTACAATATTTACTGTTAGTATAATTTTAGTGGAGGTTGATAAATATGTATCCTAGAATTAGAGATTTAAGAGAAGATCATGATTTAACTCAGAGTCAAATTGCTAAAATTTTAAATATGTCTCAAACTGGTTATTCTCAATATGAAATTGGTAAAAATGATATTCCTACTAGAATTCTCATTCAACTTTCTAAATATTATAATACTTCTGTTGATTATCTTCTTGGTTTAACTAATGAAATTAATCCATATAAAAGAAATTAATTTTATGTAAAAATTATTTATTTCTATCTTTTAACTCTGGATAACTATACATTTTTATATCTCTTTTTTCCTCTCTACTGTAAGATTTTTACAATTGACAAATTTCTCTTTTAAGTATACAATATAAGTTGATTTTTTAATCTTTTTCTATAAAGAGAAAGGAGTTAATATTTATGGATAATTTACTACATATCGGATTGGATGTTGGTTCTACTACTGTTAAAGTTGTAGTAATGGATGATAATTTAGATACAATTTTTATGTCTTATAGAAGACATTTTTCAGATACAAAAAATACTGTTTGTGATGTTTTAAATGAACTTACTTTAAAATATCCAGATAATACTTTTACTGTCGCTCTTACGGGTTCAGGTGCTATGAGTGCTTCTAAATTTTTAGAGCTTCCTTTTATTCAAGAAGTTGTTGCTTGTAAAAGAGCTGTTGAAAAGTATATTCCTAAAACAGATGTTGTTATTGAACTTGGTGGAGAAGATGCTAAGATTATTTATTTTGATAAATCTATAGAGCAACGTATGAATGGTACTTGTGCAGGTGGTACAGGTGC
>JAAVZA010000010.1 GCA_022791395.1 Clostridia bacterium | reverse complement strand
TGGAAGTAGAAGGAAACATAGTAACAGTAGAAGGCTGGCAATTTGAAATAGATAGAAGCGTTCCAGAAATAGCACAAAGTTTAGGAAAAGAAACAGAATTTAAAAAAGATACCAGAGGAAAAGCAAAATTTGTATATGATACTGAAACTCAAAATGTAGCAAAAGTAGATGTGACAATAGAAATAGATGCAAGTGTAAGTGAATATACAGTACAGTATAATATAGTAGAGAACAGTGATGCTAGTACAAATTGGGTAGATTATACAGCTGGAAGTATAATAGAAGTAAGAAAAAATATAACCATATATGGAAGAATAATAGATAAGACAACAAATGAAATAGGATATAAATTCTCAGGAAAAATAAGCACTATAGATGAAACAGCTCCACAGTCAGCAACAATAACCTTTGATAAAACTGAAGCAGATGTTAATCAAATAATTCAAGCCACAGTAACACAAAGTGATTTAGAAAGTGGAATAGATATAGAAAATTGTAAATATATAATAAATAATAGTGAAGAAGAAATAGGAAAAGATAATGGTGATTGGAATACTGCAACTAGTTTTACAGGTACTACACAAATTATAGATATAACAAAAGATACAGTTGGAAGATATTATTTACATATACTAAGTGTAGATAATGCAGGAAATAAGATAGAAAAAGTATCAACAATGATTAGATTTAAAGGGAATGTAAGTATATGGAGTGGTAATCTGTACCCTACTCGGGGATAAATATTGGAAATTTTGGGCCAATAATAATAGCTTGACTAGTTATGGATTAAATATAAATGGAGAGAGTACGAAACATTGTACTGCTGTTTCTAAAAATAAGCTAGATGTTAGCGAATTTGATTCTTTGTTACTTTATGTTAAATACACAGGAAGTCGGTGTAAATATGGCTAACTTATCATTCGAGTTATGCACAGGTTCAGATGGAAGTGGAACAGTAAAAACGGTTAATTTTGCGAATTTGTCTGATCAGTCATCTTTAAGAGGTGTTTCGGTTACAATGGATGTTGGTGATGTTGACGGGGAGTACTTTATGTGCATCAGATTGAAAGCTTTAAAAACAAGTGGTGCTTGGCCATCAGTTACCGTAGGTGGAACAGGATGCTATATAACAGGAAAATAGACATATGGTTTATTGAATAATATCAAAGAAGGAACAAAATCTTATTATAGGATTTGTTCCTTTTTGAAATATAATTATAGTATTATGATGACAATTATATAAATATTTGATATAATTCCTAAAAAGAGGTGTAATATGTATAAATTTTTTGTTACAGCAAATCAAATGAAGGATAATATAGTAGAAATTCAAGGTGAAGATGTTAATCATATAAAAAATGTACTTAGACTTGGTTTAGATGAAAAAATTGATATATGTGATTTAGAAACTTCTACTAATTGTTTGTGTAAAATTATAGAATTAGATAATAAATATATTAAGTGTGAAATTATAGATAAATTAGAAAGTAAAAGTGAACCTAAAACCTATTTACATATTTTTCAAGGAATTCCTAAAGCAGAAAAAATGGAAACTATAATTCAAAAAACTACTGAGATAGGTGCTTCAGAAATTACTCCTGTTGCAATGAATAGGTGTGTTGTTAAATTAGAGGCTAAACATATAGATAAGAAAATTTTAAGATGGCAAAAAATAGCGGAGGTTGCTGCAAAACAAAGTAAAAGAGATAAAATCCCATTGGTAAATCCTCCAATTAATATAAAAAACATATATGAAAAACTTGAAGATTATGATATAGTATTAGTTGCATATGAAAGTGAAGAAAATTATAATATTAAAAGTGCTTTAGAAGAAGTTAAAGCTAAGATGCTACTAAAAATAGCAGTTATAGTTGGACCAGAAGGTGGAATTGAAGAAAAAGAAATTGAACTTTTAAAAAGTTTTGGTGGTAAAATAATTACTTTAGGTAAAAGAATACTTAGAACCGAAACAGCGCCAATAGTACTTTCTAGTATAATTATGTATGAGTTTGATGAAATGGTTTAAATAAGGATGTGGGTATTATGAGTGAAGAAAAAGAAATAAATGAAAACATTAAAAATTTTGAAAAAGAAAGACAAACAAAAAAAGAATTACCAAAAGATGTAGAAGAGAAGATAAATAAGAAAGTATTTGAAAATCTTATAATTGCAAATTTAGTTATGCTATTTTTATATTTTATTGGACTTGGAGCATTAAATATAGAAACAAATATATTTTTAACTGATCTAAGAGTATTTAGTGTTGCTCTTATTGCTTTTACAATTATATTATTTGAATATAGTTACAGAAAAGAAAATGGAAATATTTGTATACATGGAATAGAAAGCTTAGTATTATCAATATTTGTGTTACTATCAATTTCTTTATATACAATATATTTAAAAAAGTTTCATATGATAGTTGCCTCTGTTTCATTAATTTTTGCGATTTATTATGTGGCTAAAGCTATAATAATATATAGAAAAATGAAAAAACAATATATTGCAGGGTTAAATGATATAGGAGAAATAATAAAGAAGTAAGGAGAAAAAACTATGAAAAGTATGACAGGTTTTGGAAGAGCAAGATATGAAAACAGTAATAGGATATATAATATTGAAATTAAATCTGTAAATCATAGATATAATGATATTACAGTTAAACTACCAAGAAGTATTAGTTATCTAGAAGAAAAAATAAAGAAAGAAATTTCTTCTAAAATTTCAAGAGGAAAAATTGATATTTTCGTTAGTTTCGAAAATAATAGTGCAGAAGGAAAAAATATTAGAATAAATAAGGAATTAGCAGGGATATATATAAAAGAATTAAAAACAATTGCAAGTGAAAATGGAATAAATGAAAATATACCTGTTACAGAAATATCAAAGTTTCCAGATGTGTTGACAATTGAAAATTTAGAAGATGAAGATATAATTTGGAAAGAATTATCAATATGCCTTAATGAAGCAATTACTAATTTCTTAAAGATGAGAGAAAATGAAGGAAATAAGATAAAAGAAGATTTAGAGACAAGAATAGGAAAGATTTTAGAAAAAGTTTGTGAAATTTCTACACATTCTACTGGACTTGTTAGCGAATATGTAGTAAAATTAGAAACAAGAATTAAAGAAATTTTAAAAACAGATATAGTAGATAAAGATAGACTTGCTGAAGAAGTTGTGATTTATGCTGATAAGTGCTCAGTTGAAGAAGAAATTACAAGGTTGAACAGCCATATTAATCAATTTAAAGAATTAATAAATGTAAATACACCAATAGGTAAAAAAATAGATTTCTTAATTCAAGAAATGAACAGAGAAACAAACACGATAGGTTCTAAATCTGGAAGTTTATCAATTACTAATTTGGTAATTGATATAAAAACAGAACTAGAAGATATACGTGAACAAATTCAAAACATAGAATAGGAGTGTTAATTATGCAACTAATTAATATAGGATTTGGAAATATTGTATCAGCAAATAGGATTGTTGCAATAGTAAGTCCTGATTCAGCCCCAATAAAAAGAATGGTACAAGAAGCAAAAGACAATGGAACAGCAGTAGATGCAACCTATGGTAGACGTACTAGAGCTGTAGTTATAATGGATTCAGGACATATTATATTATCTGCTGTACAACCAGAAACAGTAGCAGGAAGACTTGATAAAGATGATAAAGAAGAAATAGAGGAAAGAGGTAATTAAAAATGATGGTAAAACCAACAGTAAGTGATTTATTAAAAAATGTAGATAACAGATTTGAGCTTGTAGTAGCAACTGCAAAAAGAGCAAGACAATTATCAAAAGGAGATAAAGCTTTAGTAGATAATGAAGAAGCTTCAACAGTAACTCTTGCAGCAGATGAAATTGCTGCAGGAAAAGTAATGGTTGCAGAAGAAAATGAAACATTAGAAGAAAATAACCAAAATGTAGAAGAATAAGAAGAAAAGGTGGCACTACAAATGGCAGAAAAAAAACACATAATAACTATAGCAGGAGATCATGCAAGTGGACAAGGAACTTTATCAAATAATTTACAAAATAAATTGGGATATGAAATATATAGAAATGGCCAATATGTTAGGAAATTAGCAGCAGAAAAAGGTATGTCTATTGTAGATTTTCAAATTTATCTAAATGAACATCCAGATTTAGACAGAACAATTGAAAAAAGTGCAGCAGAATATGCAAGTACTCGAAACAATTTAATTATAGATGCAAAACTTGGTTGGTATGCAATACCAGATTCTTTTAAAGTATATTTAAAAGTTGATTTGAGAGTGTCTGCCAAAAGAGCTTTCGAAGATGCTTCAAGGAAAAATACAGAACCTTTTGCGAATTTAGAAGAGGCAAAAGATAAAATTTTATACAGACATAAAGAAGAAACTAATAGATGGCAAGAGGAATATAAAGTAAATCGTGATGATATGTCAAATTATGATTTGGTAGTTGATACAACAAATTTAACACCAGAAGAGGTCTGCAATACAGTTTTAACAGCTTATGAAAATTGGCTACAAAATTAAGAAAAATAGGTGAATATATGAATAAAACGAAAAGAAAGATATTCGAAACGTCTATGAAATTGTTTGCAAAAAAAGGTTATGATGCAACTAGTATAGAAGAAATAACTGCTACAGTGGGAGTTGCCAAAGGAACCTTATATTATCATTTTTCTAGCAAAGAAGAAATTTTTAATTTTCTTGTAGAAGAAGGAATGAAATTATTAAAAAATAGTATTGATATTAAAATTTCTAAAGTAAACAATACGATAGATAAATTAAGAGCTGTTGTTTTGATACAAATTAAAATAATAGCAAAGTATGAAGATTTTATGACTATAGTTCTTAGTCAAATATGGGGTAATGAACCTCGTAATATAATGTGCAAAAACAAGGTTATTGAATACATAAAAACTATTGAGGATATATTAAAAGAAGGTATGGAAAAAGGAGAAATAATTGATGGCGATCCAGGAGTAATGGCCTCACGGAATATTTGGACTTACTTGTTCTAGCCTAGTTTATAAAATAAGAGTTGAAAAAGATATAGATATTGCGAAATTATATAAAGAGTTTGATAATTCCATATTAAGAGGATTATCAAAAAAATAATGAAAAAATTTGCAAAATAATGTTGACTTTTGAGATATAAGTGTAATAAAATTGTAACGAAAATGAAAAATGAATTTTAATTAATCCTATTGTACTTTCTTGTGAGAAGTTGTATAATTTTGATAGTTAGAATATACGTAGGACAAAGGAGGGAGGTTTACAATGTCTAGAAGTGGCATAGTAAACGTAAGAATGGTAATTACGGAAGAAAAGATTTTATCTAACATTGATAAAGTACAAAAATTAATCAATCCAAATAGCAAAAAACAAATAGTTCAATTAGACGAAGATTCTTACTTTAAAGATTTAATTGAATCTATAAAAACATATTTAATAGAATATCCAAAGAAAAAGAATTTCCCAAAAACTGTATATAAAGCAGCTTATGGGTTAGTTGAATATGCTACAAATCAATTTGAGGAAAATACAAAACAAATAGAAGAATTAATAAGACAAAGAGAAAAGAATATAATTCTTTCAGGAAATTTAAAAGATTTATTAGAAACAGTTCAAAACAAAGAAAAAGATTGGAAGAATACTGTTAAAAATGCAGAAAGTCAATTTGGTGAAGATATTATAGATACATTAGGAATTATAGGAAGATCAAAAAGTACTACATCACAAAATTATCAAGATGCAGTAAAATTGATTAATGCTAGAATTGTAAATCTAGAGTCAAATTTACATATTGAAATTGATATGGAAAGAATAGAAGATAGATCAAAAGCATTAAGTTACATAGGAATTGAAGTTGCAGATGCGCTAAAAGTAATTCCAACACCAGTTGATTATGATAAAGAAGAAGTTATGGAAGAACAAAAAGTTGAGGTAACTACTGCTGTAAACAATGTTGTAGCAAATGCTATTCCTCAACAAGAACAAAATAGCTTTATAGCAGAAACTAGAATGGAAGTAAAACCATCACTATGGCAAAGAATTAAAAATAGCAAATTTGGTAGAACTGTAAGCTATATATTAAAAATAAGAGTAGTTTTAGATATGCCAGCACTTCCAGAAGGAAGAGGAGAATAAAAAATATTTAAGAAGAAATATGAAAATATTTCTTCTTTTTTGTTGAAAAAAAATATCTTATTTGATATAGTAAATAAAGTAAAATATATGGAGGTATTAAAATGAGAATTGTTGAACCATGGGTAAAAGTAGAAAAATTTGATGGAAAACAAATAATGCAAAGAATAGAAAGAGCATGTAGAACATGTTATCGTTCAGAAGATAAAATAACAGATGAAAGTTATAAGAATTTATTAAAAAATTGCCTTAATAGAGGTCATGAATCTGTATTAGAACACGAAAAAATCACAGTAAGAATTTATAATGATATAGGATCTTATAAAGATTTAACAAGACATAGATTTGCAAGTTTTTCGATTGAATCTACAAGATATTGTAGTTATGATAAGGATAAATATGGAAATGAAATATCTTTTATGAATCCAGTTTATATGGAAGATAAAGCTATGTACGAGGTATGGAAAGAAACTATGCAAGAAATCGAAAAAGGCTATATAAAAATGAAAGAGCTAGGAGCAACTACAGATATGTGTAGAAATTTTTTACCACATTCAACAGCAGCAGAATATACAATGACAGCGAATATAAGAGAGTGGAAACACATATTTAGCTTACGTGCTAATAATCATGTTCATCCTGCTATTCGCCAAGTGATGATACCATTATTAAAATACTTTAAAGAACAAATGCCTGAAATATTTGAAGAAATACCATATGATGAAGATTTTAATCCAGATTATTATGCAAAATTAATGGTAGAAGATTTCTAAATCAATATAATAATTGTAATAAAACCTTATTTCTATAATATAATGAAAAGAACAATAGAAATAAGGTGATTTTTATTTACGAGGTACTCTATATAAAAGAATTGGACAACATAAATGAAATCTTTGAAAAAGATTGTAGAATTCCATTTGTTTTTAAATATATTATATATTTATTTAAGCAACTATTTTGTATATTAACAATAAAAAGTAATATATGTGTTTTACCATATAAGAAAATAAACAATAAATTAACTATAAATATTATTATAAAAATAATTAAGAAATTAACAAAGAAAGTAGTGCTATCGACTTATTTAAATGAAGTACAAGAATTAAATAATCAGTTATATAAGAATAAAATATATATTTATAAAGGTGAGATATTACCATATTATTTAATATATAATATTATTGATTATATTTCTAAAATTAGAGGAGAAGAAACAATTTCACAGGAAGTACATATATTATTAAACAATTTAAATGAGCTAAGTAAAAATTCTATAATATATCTTTCACAAAAATTTAAAAGAATAAATATTGTTAGCCCTAAAATAAATAATTTTATTAGAATTACAAATTATTTAGAAGGTTTAGGAATTGCAATAACTGTAACAAACAATAAGAGAAAAAGTCTTTTAAAGGCTAAATTTATTGTTAATTTCGATTTTGATGAAGATATGCTAAATTTATTTAATATAAATACAAAAGCAATTATTATTCAAATGACTAAAGAAACTATTGTTAAATCAAAACTTTTTAATGGAATTAATATTTTAGATTTTCAAATATCCTATGAGGATAAAATAAATAATTTTGATACAATAGATTTTAAAAAGTTTGATAAAAAAGTATTATATGAACAGATTTTAGATGGAAAAAGATATGAAGATATAATGGATACTATACAGCAAGATGATGTAAAAATTGTAAATTTGATTGGTAAAAATGGAATAATTAATAATCAGGAATATTTAAAAATTTAGTATTTTCTATTGACAAACTGCAAGAATTATCTTAAGATATTGTCAATATAAAAACAATACAATACATTTGTATTTGAGAGGAGACGTTATATTATGGAAGAAAAAGAAGTAATATTAACACAAGAAGGTTATGATAAATTAGAGAAAGAACTAGAATATTTAAGAACAGAAAAAAGAGCCGAAATAGCAGAACGTATAAAAATAGCATTAGGATTTGGGGATTTATCAGAAAATTCTGAATATGATGAAGCAAAAAATGCACAAGCAGCAAATGAAATAAAAATAGCAGGGCTAGAAACAAAATTAAGATATGCTAAAATTATAGATGAATCTGAGATAGATACTACTACTGTTCAAATAGGAAATACAGTTAAAGTTTTAGATATAGAATTTAATGAAGAAGCAGAATATACAATAGTTGGTTCAACTGAAGTAGATCTTGCTCAAAACAGGATTTCTAATGAATCACCAATTGGAGCTGCACTTCTTGGAGCAAAAAAAGGAGAAGAGGTAGAATTTAAAATTCCTGCAGGAACAGCTAAATATAAAATCTTAGCAATAAAGAAATAAAGATAAGATGGTTGTACATAAATACAACCATCTTTATGTTTTTAAACAACATTATCTATAATTTTACTATACGTACATTAACACTATTCAAATCGGAGTTAGCATAAATTTTTATTGTACTACCAGTATTATTTTTAAATTTAAAATCCACACTACCATAAGCGACAGTTGCATCTTTATCTTTTTCAACATAGTGTACTGGTTTAATGTGAGCATGTCTTTCTTTTACTTCCAAATCCTTTATTTGCAAAACTACATTATATAATGTACTACTTACTTGACAATTACCACCACCTAAAGTTTGTACTGTATTACCATCAGCGTCAAAAGAATCCGCTTCTTCATATCCTTTATCAGCTGTTGGATTTCCTATTGTAGCACAAAAAGAAAATGTTTCACCATCCTTTACAATTGTTTCATTTAAAGTAGATGTAGTAATTCCTATATTACGACTTCTTGGAGTATCTTTTCCGCCAAGCTTAGTAGAAAAAGTACCTAATTCTTCTTCAGTTTCATTAGTATCATGAATACCAAGATGTATTTCATTTACAGTGTTCTCTGTAGCATTTGAAATATTTGATAATTCATTCCAGGTATTATTTAAAGAAATTTCTGTATTAGTTCTGTTTGTAGAAACAGTATTAGTTTCATTAGATACGTTACTATTGTTTGAGCAACCAGTTAAAAAGAATAATAAAATATATAATAAAGATAATATATATATGGATTTATATTTCATTTAAAATTCTTCCTTTCAAAATTATTACTACATATTGTAACCAAAAAAGTCAATAATATTGACAAAATTTAAAAATATAGTATAATAATAAAGTAGAGTATAAAAAACGGAGGAAAAAATATGGCAGCTAAAATATGGAAAAAAGTAGGACTTTTTATTTTAATCGTTGCTTGTTTATTTAATATAATGATAAAACTAGTAAATAAACTACCATTTCTTGAAGAATTAAGAACATCAGCACAATATATGCTAGATAAAAATAACGAAGAAGAAAATAAAAAGTAAAATATATTTAAATATCAAGCATTAACAAATTATTAACAATAAAAATAGGTAAAATTTTCAACTTTTAGTTGAAATCATATAAAATTTGTGTTAAGATATTATTTAGCAAATTTAATAAATAAGAAAAAGAGGTGAACACAAAATGAAAGAAGGATTACATCCAGAATTTACAGAAACAACAATAACATGTGCATGTGGAAATGTTTTTACAACAAAATCAACAAAAAAAGATATAAAAGTAGATGTTTGCTCAAAATGTCATCCATTTTGGACAGGTAGCTTAAAATTAAATACAACAGGTGGTAGAGCAGATAAATTCAAGAAAAAATACGGAATTGCATAATGTATATAAGGAAAGTAGAGTTAAAAACTCTATTTTTTTTGCTTTTCTATAGTAGAAAGCTATATGTTATGGTATAATTAGCACATGATATGTAACAATGTGATAATATAAATACAAATAGAATTTAAAGGAATGATTATAAAGTATGAAAAAAATACTATTTGCTGCAGTTCATATGAATGTTGGAGGAATAGAAAACGCACTATTAACTTTGCTTAATTATCTAGTTAATAAGGATTATAAAATAACTTTAGTATTAGAAGAAAAGCAAGGTATATTTTTGCGTGATTTAGATAACAGAATAAATATAGTACAATATGCTCCAAGTAAATCTAATAATATAATTATAAGAAAAAGTATTAATTTATTAAAAAGACTTAATTTTATACTAAAATATAAGAATAAATTTGATTTTTCCGCTTCTTTTGCTACATATTCTAGAGTATCGTCATTTGTAGCAAGAACTGCTTCTAAAAATAATGTATTATGGGGACATGCTGATTATTTAGAGTTATATAATGGAGATAAAGAAAAAGTTAAAAGTTTTTTTAGCGGATTGAATTATGAAAAATTTAAAAAAATAGTATTTGTTTCTAAAAAAGCTTGTGAGAGTTTTATAGAAGTGTTACCAGAGGCAAAAGACAAAGTGGTATTCTGCAATAATTTAATTGATTATAAAAAAATAGAAAACTTATCTAATGAAGAAATTGAAGAGAAAAAGGATGCATATACATTTGTAAACGTAGGAAGACATGATGAACAACAAAAAAAACTAACTAGAATATTAGAAGCAAGTGAGAAATTAAAAAATGATAATATAAATTTTGAAGTCTTATTTATAGGAGAAGGCAAAGACACAGAAATTTATAAAATAATGGCAGAAAAAATGGGTTTACAAAACAAAATAAAATTTTTAGGAGTAAAGAAAAATCCATATCCATATATGAAATTAGCGGATGCTGTAGTACTAAGTTCTGATTATGAAGGTTATCCAGTAGTATTTTTAGAAGCATTAATATTAAATAAGCCAATAATTACAACAAATGTGGCAGATGCGTTAGAAGATATAAAAGGTAAATATGGAGAAGTAGTAGAAAAAACTACAGATGATTTATATAAAACAATGAAACAATTTATAGAACATGGATATGTTATAAACCGTAAGTTTGATCCAGAAGAATATAATAGGGATATTATTGGAAAGTTAGAAAAACTTATTAATAATAAAATGTAAAACTTTAAAAATATTATAAGGTGATAAAATGTGTAAATTAAGTATAATTGTACCAATATATAATGCAGGGGATAATCTAAAAAGATGTATAGAATCAACAATTTCTCAAGATTTAGAAGATACAGAGATATTAGCAATTAATGATGGTTCAACCGATAATTCTAGAGAAATTATAAAAAAATATGAAAAAGAAAATCCTCAAAAAATAACTTATTATGAAAAAGAAAATACAGGAGTTGCAGATACTAGAAACTTTGGTATTTCTAAAGCTAAAGGAAAGTATATTTTATTTGTTGACTCTGATGATTATATTAAGCAAGGATTACTTGAAGAATTAAAAAAATATATAGAGCAAGATATAGATATTATTAAATTTAAACTTGAAAGAGTTAATGAGAATGGCGATATATTAGAAAAAGTTGATGGGGCAGTATTTGATAAATGTGATGGACAAACAGCTTTTAACAGGCTATGTTTTAATGATGTTTTATTAGACTCACCATGTGTATATATGTTTAAAAAGCAACTTTTTGAAGAAAATAATTTGCAATTTAAAGTAAATACAGAACATGAAGATTTTGGGTTAATTCCTTTAGTAATACTAAAAGCTAAGTCAATAATATCAATTAACACATATGGGTATTGCTATTTACAAACAAAGGGTAGTATTACACGAAATGAAGATTATTCAAAGACCTTAAAAAAAGTAAATGATACCTTAATACATTATGATAATATGTTAGAGTTTATAAGTAAAGATAATTTGACTGAAACTACAACAAAAAATTTAAAGACATATTATACTAATGCTATTATATTAAAATTAAAAGAATTAAAGAAAGAAGATTTAGATATCTATATACAAAAAATAAGAAAAAGAAATATGATAGCTAATATACAAGTAAATAATGTTAAACAATTTGTAAAAAAACTAATATTAAAAATCAATGTAAAATTATATTTAAAATTAAAATAATAAGAGGTGTTAAGATGGCAAAAGTTAGTGTGATAGTGCCAGTATATAATGTGGAAAATTATATAGAAAGATGCTTAAATTCACTTGCAAACCAAACTTTAGAAGATATAGAAATTATTATTGTAGATGATGGATCTACTGATTCATCTGCTAGTATTATAAAAGAATATACAGATAAATATAAAAATATGACCTATTATAAAAAAGATAATGGTGGATTATCAGATGCTAGAAACTATGGAATGAAATATGCAACTGGAAAATATATAGCTTTTTTAGATTCAGATGATTATATAGATGCTAATACTTATAAGATAATGTATGAAAAAGCAAAAAAAGAAGATAGTGATATTGTAGAGTGTAATTTTTATTGGTCATACGATAAAAAGAATAAAAAGGATATTGGCGAAAAATATCAAGGAAAAAAGGAAATGCTTGAAAAGGCAAGAGTAGTTGCATGGAATAAATTGTATAAAAGGGAATTAATTGAACAAGCACAAATAGAATTTCCAAAAGGATTACAATATGAAGATGTAGAATTTTTTTATAAATTAGTACCATATATAGAAAAAGTATCTTTTGTAAAAGAACCATTAATTTATTATGTGCAAAGAAAAAATTCATTATCAAATATTCAAAATGAAAAAGCAAGTGATATATTTACAGTTTTAGATAATGTAATTTTGTTTTACAAAGAGAAAAATTTATATGAAAAATATAAAGAAGTATTAGAATATACATATGCACGATTATTATTATGTAGTTCCTTTAAAAGAATAACTAAAATAAAGGATGTAAATACAAGAAAAGAATTATTAAACAAAACCTGGATAAAATTAAATGAAACCTTCCCTAATTGGAAACAAAATAAAATCTTAAATACAAAGCTAAATTCGAAGAAGAGATATATGAGAAGTGTAAACAGATTTACATATAGGATATATGCAAAAGTATTTTAATATAGTATAAAGGAATTAATTATAAAAGAGGTAACAATGAAAGAAATATTAAAAAAAGTAAAGGAACAAGTAACAATAGAAAATCTATTATATGCATTTATAATAATAAGCCCAATACTTGATATGGCAAGCTTTATATTTAGAAACATATTTAATACAAGTATATCTCCATCTACATTTATAAGACCAATTATACCAATATGTATAATTACTTATATATTTTTTAAAGATAAGATAAAATTAAAATTGATAATGGTTTCAAGTATATATGCAATATATGCAGTAGTACATTTGATTATATTTAATATATTGAAAACAGAAAGTTCATATAGTGGAATTGTACATGAATTACAATATCTAGTAAATTATACGTTTATGATATTAAACTTATTTATTTACTTATATACTTTTAAAAAGCATAATACAAAAAAATTACAAGCAAGCGTTCTAATCAGTATTACGATATACATAGTATCGATATTTATATCAATTATAACCAAAACCTCATCATCTACATATATAGAAAAAATGGGATATAAAGGTTGGTTTGAGTCTGGAAATAGTATTAGTGCAATTCTTATATTGTCTATGTTTATATTACTTAATATAGTAAAAGAGAAAAAGTATAGATACTGGGTTATTGCTATTATTATATTAGTTGGAATTTATTTAACAACATTAATAGGAACAAGAGTAGGACTATTTGGATTTATTTTAACCTTGTTTCTATATGCGGCAGTAGAAATATTTGTAGCAATACTTCATAAAGCACAGCTAAACAAAAACATATTAATAGGTAGTGTAATTGCAATTATAGCTATAGTTGTTGTAGTGGGCGTAGTAGGATCTACTACTTTACAAAGAAGAAAACATTTAGAAAATATAGAAGGAAATATAATTGATAAAACTAATAATACTATGTCTCATATTTCGGGCTCTTTATTAGAAATAAAAGAGAAAATAGATAAAAACGAATTAGCAGATGGATATATGAGTGAAGAGTCGAAAAAATCTATTTTAGACTTATATAATTTTGCAAATAAGCATAATGTAGTAAATAATGATATGAGAACACAACAGTTAGTGTATAATTTTTATTTAGTAAAAAATCAAGCAAATCCTTTATATATGTTGTTTGGAAATGGATATATGACAAATTATAGAGAATTAGTACTAGAAATGGAAATACCAGCGTTTTTATTTAATTTTGGAGTAATAGGATTTACATTATACTTTGTTCCAATGTTACTTATTGCTTGTTATTCAATATATATTGGATTTAAAAATAGAAAAGAAGTAGATACTGAATATATAATGCTAATATTGGGACTACTATTTAGTTTTGCACTAGCATTTTTATCTGGATATACATTTTTTAATATGTCTACAACGACGATAATTATTGTTATATGTACATTGTTGATGTTAAAAAGCAAAGAAATAAAAGGATAAAAGCAGGAGGATGTTTGATTGAAAAAGATATTATTTGGAATAACTAGCTTAACCTTAGGGGGAGCAGAAAGAGTATTAGTAGATATAGTAAATAAGTTAAAAAACGATTATGATATTAGCATATTTACTTTATATCCTAATGGGGAATTTGAAAAAGATATATCTAAAAATGTTAAAATTTTTAGTTTATACAATAAACCATATAATGAAATGACTAAATTAGAAAAGCTAAGAGTTTCACTAAAATTACTTTTAAGTAGAAAGAGTATATATAATAAAATTATAAAACAGGGGAATTATGATACAGAAATAGCATTCTTAGAAGGACCAACAACAAGATTATTTTCTGTTAAAAATACTAAAACAAAGAAAATTGCTTGGGTACACAATGATATATCAAAAGTTTTTGGAAACAATTTAAAATCTAAATTAAAAGGAAAATATGATAATAAGGTATATAATAAATATGATACCATTGTATTTGTAAGTAAAGATAATTTAGATAAATTTGTAGATTTATATCCACATATAAATAAGAATAAATTAAAACTGATATATAACTATATAGATGCAGAACAGGTAAAAGAAAAATCAGGTTTAAAATTAGATATTAGTTTTGAAAAGGATAGAATAAATTTTGTAACAGTAGCAAGATTAACAAAGCAAAAAGCTATTGATAGACTATTAAAAGTACATATAGATTTAATTAGAGAGGGCTTTATTCATAATGTTTATGTTATAGGAGAAGGTCCTGAAAAAGAGGTTCTAGAAAAAGATATAAAAGAAAATAATGTTCAAAATACTTTTAAGTTATTAGGAAAAAAGGAAAACCCATATCCATATATTAAGAATGCAGACATATTCTTTTTATTATCATCCTATGAAGGCTATGGAATGGTATTAGAGGAAGCAAAAATTTTGGACAAGTTTATAATAATAACAGATACAGCTGCAAGGGAAGCTGTTGCAGCTTATAAAAATAGCATTATTGTGGACAATAATGAAGCAGCGATATATAATGGATTAAAACAAATCATAGAAGGCAAAATTGAATGTGCAGTAAGTAATATGAGTGATAGTTATGATAATATGCAAATATTAGAAGAAATAAGGAAAATACTATAAAAGGAGTAAAATATGAAGATATCAATCCTAACACCAACCTATAACAGAGAAAAATTGTTAGAAAGACTCTACAAAAGTATATTAAAAAATTTGAATTATGGACTTGAAGTAGAATGGCTTATTATGGATGATGGTTCTACAGATGGAACAGCAAAGTTAATAGAAAAATTTATTAATGAAAACAAGTTTGATATTCAATATTACAGTCAAGAAAATAAAGGAAAAATGGTGGCGATAAACAATTTATTACCATATTCAACAGGAGAACTAATTATAGAATGTGATTCGGACGATTATTTTAAACAAAATGCATTTTTAACAATAAAAAATACTTGCAATGAATTAGATGAAAATACATATGCAATGTGCTATTTAAAATATGATCAAAATGAATGTAATATAGGTAATTTATTCAAAGAAAAAGAAACCACTATGTTTGATTTGTATTTTAAACAAGGAGAAAAGGGGGAAAAGGCTTTAGTATACAATGCTAACATAAGAAAACAGTATAATTATGAATTAGAAAAAGACGAAAAGTTTGTTACAGAAGCAAGAATGTATCATAAAATGGATTTGAAATACAAAATAAAATGCATTAATGAACCAATTATGATATGTGAATACCAAGAAGGCGGATATTCAAAAAATATTATAGAGGTATTTAAAAAATACCCGAAAGGTTATTATGAGTATTTTAAAGAAATGTTTGACAGGGATTTAAGAGGGATATACTTAAAAAAGAGATTATATATATTAAAACACTATATTTTGTTTTCTTATTTAACTAAAAAAAGTTTTAAAGAAAGTATAAATAATGTAAAAGGTGTATTTAATAAAGTCTTAGTTACCATTATGTATGTTCCAGGAATGATTATTACCAAAAGAAAATTCTTATAAATTTAGTTTTCAAATTTTTACTAATATGATATAATGTGACTTAATTTGGAGTAGGAGGATAAAAAATGCAAGAAAATAGTCAAGATACAATTATTGTTGAAGATGTATATAAAACCTTTAATGTATATATGGACAAAGCTAATACTATTAAGGAAAAGCTAATGTTTTTTAAGAGAAACAAAAAAGAGAAAAGACAAGTATTAAAAGGAATAAATTTAAGAATAAAACAAGGGGAAACAGTAGCGTTAATAGGCGTGAATGGAAGCGGAAAATCAACATTACTTAAATTAATGACAAAAATTATATATCCAAATAAAGGAAAGATAACAACAAATGGAAAATTAACATCATTACTAGAATTAGGTGCGGGATTTCATCCAGACTTTTCTGGTAGAGAAAATATATACTTTAATGCTTCAATATTTGGACTTACTAAAAAAGAAATAGATGAGAGATTAGATAATATAATAGAATTTTCAGAATTGGGAAGCTATATAGATAATCCTGTTAGAACATATTCTTCTGGTATGTATATGAGACTTGCATTTTCTGTTGCAATAAATGTAAATGCAGATATTCTTTTAATTGATGAGATATTATCAGTAGGAGATCAACATTTTCAAGAAAAGTGTTTTAATAAGATGAGAGAATTAAAAGAGCAAGGAAAAACCATGGTATTTGTAACACATAGTATGGAATCTGTAAAGAATTTATGTGATAGAGCAGTATGGTTATATGAAGGACAAATTAGAATGGATGGTAATACAGAGGAAGTAGTAAATGAATATTTAAAAGTTACAGCGTAAACCTTTTAAATATTAGAGTAAATAAAGGAGAATAGAATGAAAGTATTTAAAAATTTGTATAATTATAGAGAATTATTAAAAACTAGTGTAAAAAAAGAAATAAGAGGAAAATACAAAAATTCATTTTTAGGTGTATTGTGGTCATTTCTAAATCCATTATTACAAATACTTGTATATGCAATAGTATTTCCTTTAATATTGAAAAATAACGAAAAAAATTATGTTATATTTTTGTGTTGTGGATTAATTCCTTGGACCTTCTTTTCAACTGCAATTACAAGAGCAGCATTTACAATGATAGAGAATGGAAATATAATTAAAAAAGTATATTTTCCACGAGAAATATTACCAATATCTATAGTAACTAGTGAAGCAATAAACTTTTTGATATCTACAATAATTATTATTGCATTTGTTTTGATATATGGTGTTGGAATTACTAAGTTTATATTATATTATCCAATAATATTTTTAGTACAATACATACTAATATTAGGAATATCTTTTATTGTATCTAGTATAACAGTATATGTAAGAGATTTACAGCATTTGATTGGAGTAGCACTACAATTACTTTTCTATGCAACACCAATAGTATATAATGTTAATACTATACCAGAAAACTTTAAATGGATATTAAATTTAAATCCAATGACATATGTAATTAATGCTTATAGAGATATATTTTACAATCAAGTGGCACCTGATGTTAAATCCTTATTAATAGTAGCAGGAATAATGATAGCTATTTGTATAGTTGGATATATGATATTTAATAAGTTACAAAAAGGATTTGCAGAAGAATTGTAAGTGTTATGTATAACAAAAACAAATAAAAGGGGAAATATAAATAAAAAAGGACGTGTAAAATGAAAAATTTTGATTATTCACAAGAACCAGGTAAATTACTAGAAAAAAAAGAATATGAAAGAAAAGAGCCAGTAGTTTCTGTTATTATACCTTTTTATAATGATAAAAACTATATTGAGCAATCAGTAAATGCTATACTAAATCAAACATTTCCACTTTTTGAATTATTAATTATAGATGATGGCTCAAAAGATGAGGAAAGTCTAGCTAAACTTGAAGAAGTTGCAAAAAAAGATGAAAGAATAAAGGTATTTCATAAGGAAAATGAAGGACTTTCTGCAACAAGAGATTATGGAGCAAAACAAGTAGCTGAAAGTACAAAATATCTAGTATTTTGTGATTCTGATGACTTATTAGATAAAACCTTTATAGAATGTGGATATTGGACTTTAGAAACGAATAAAAAAGCAGCTTGGGCATATTCTGATTCAGTTGGATTTGATAGTATGGAATATACTTGGAATACCTGGTTTGATTCTGAAAAGCTAAAAAAAGAAAATAATTTAGTTGAGGCATGCATAATAAGAAAAGAAGCATTTTTTCAAGTAAATGGATATGAATTAAGAGAAAAAGCTGTAAATGAAGATTGGAACTTTTGGCTAAAACAAATCGCAAAAGGAAATTTTCCTGTTCATATGAACTATTATGGAATTTGGTATAGAAGAAAAGAACAAGGAGAGCTTGCAAAATCAAGAGAAAATAAAGAAAGAGCACTAGAAATAATTAAAAACACAGCAGCAACTATAACTAAAAGGGTTGAAGCAATACAATATCCAAAACAAGACTATAATTGGGACGGAATTGTAGAAAATGTAGAAAGTATTAAAGAGGTAACCTACACTTCAAATGGAAAAATAAATATATTGATGATGATTCCTTGGATGGTTACAGGTGGAGCAGATAAATTTAATTTAGATTTATTAACAGGTCTTGATAAAGATAAATTTGATATTACAATTGTTACAACAGAACCAACAGTAAATACTTATAGACAGGAATTTGAAAAGAATGCTACTGTATATGATTTAACTACTTTCTTAGATAAAAAATATTGGACAAGTTTTATTAATTATATTATAAAGAAAAACAATATCGATTTAATTTTCAATACAAATTGTAAGTTTGGATATTCAATGCTTCCATATATAAAAGCGAAATATCCTAAAATTCCGATTGTGGATTATATTCATATGGAGGAATGGTACAACAGAAATGGTGGATATTCTAGAGATTCTAGTATGGTGGGTTCTGTTATAGACAAAACCTTATTATGTAATAAAAATAGTGAGAATATATTAATAGATTATTTTAAAAGAAACAAAAAAGATGTAGAAACTGTTTATATTGGAGTAGATGAAAAAGAGTTTAATCCTGAAAATTATAATAAAGAAGGACTTTTGAAAGAATATAACATTAACCAAAATGGAAGATATATTATAAGCTATATCTGTAGAATTGCAGATCAAAAAAGACCACATTTATTAATGCAGATAGTAAAAAAATTAAAACAAGAAAGAAAGGATTTTTTAGTTTTAGTGGTTGGAGAAGGAAATATGCTTTCTAGTATAAAAGCAGAAGCTAGAAGATTACAGTTAATGGACAATATAATGTTTTTAGGAAATATTACTAAAACAAAAGAAATTTATGCTATAAGTGATTTAACTCTAAATTGTTCTATTAAAGAAGGAGTTGCACTTACATCCTATGAATCGCTTGCTATGGGAATACCTGTTATATCTAGTGATGTTGGAGGACAAAAAGAATTAATTTCTAATGATGTAGGGGTAATTGTGCCTTGTTTACAAAAAGAAACTGAAATAAAGAATTTTAAATATAAACTAGAAGAAATACAAAACTATGTGGATGCGATTAATAAAGTGCTAGGAAATTTAGAATTTTATAAGTCAAATTGTAGAAAAAAAATATTAGATGGATTTACAATTAATCATATGATACAAAAAATGTCTAATATATTTGAGAATATAGCAAAATCACCAAACGAAGAAAAAGTACAAAATGGTGAAGGACTAAAGAATAATCTTGAAATAACAAAAGAACTAATAAATATGAGCTTTTTGGCCAATGAAAAGGAATACTCTTGGTTATGTGATGAATATAATAGAACCTTTTATCCAAATGCATCACATACAAGAAGGTCTATTGTAAAAGAAAGATTATGGAATATACCATTATGGAGAGCGTTTATTAAACTTTTACAAAAGCTTGGGATAATACAAGCAGTAAAACATCTTTTAGGAAGAGGTTAAAATGAAACAAATTAGAGAAATGTTAAAAAATAGAAACTTTTATTTGTATATATTAATATCTATTGTTTTCTTTGGGATATTTTGTAAAATGGAATATGCAACAGACACATATAGTGTATTAGAAACACCTTTTAAAGATATGTTAATACATTTTATATCATCAGGAAGATTAGTTACTGCTGGTTGGTATGCGATATATAGAGTGTTTAATTTAAGTAATAATATGGTTTATATGTTGTCATTTATATTAGCAATTGTGTGTACAAGTATATCAATTTATAAATTAGAAAATATATTTTCTAAAGATATTAAATCAAAAGCTATTTCAATACTTGCTGCAGTACTAATTATAATAAATATTTTTTCAATTGAACTATATTTGTTTATTGAAAAAGGTATATTAATGTTGTCTGTTTTATTTTGCATATGTGCTGTAGAAAAACTTATCAAATATTTTGAAGGTAATAAAAAAGCTTTGGTTTGGGTTTTTCTATATATGCTACTTGCGAACTTTTCGTACCAAGGAACAGTAGGAATATTTGTTTCTATCGCTTTACTATATATAGTAAAATATACAAAAGACATAAAGTCTTTTGTAATGAACACTATTGTAACAGGTTTAGGATATGCTATACCAGCACTAATAAATTATATTACAGTAAGATTTATTTTTGTTAACAATAGAGTAAATGGAGCAAATAATTTTTTAGACGCTATAACTAAAATTATTGCAGGTACAAAAAGTATGATGTTTTCTACCTTTGAAATTATGCCTAAATACTTATTTATAATTGTAATAGCTATATTGTCATTAATTATTGTTTACAATATAGTAACCAACAATATAAAAAGCAAAAAGAAAATTTGGTTAATATTAGGAATGCTCATGATAATAATCGGAAATCTTGTAGTTACAATATTTCCACAAATAATGCAAAATACAGCTTCTATATGGTTTGTGCCAAGAAGCACCTATACTTTTGCAGCTTTACTTGGAATTTTATTAGTATATTTGTTTATGAATACAGAGGTAAATATTAAACTAGAAAAATTGTTATTAATAGCTTTAATTATATATCTTTCTATACAATATGTTAGTTTTCAAAATATAGCAAGAGATAGATATATTTTGAATTATATGGATAATTATACAATTATGCAAATACAAGAAAAAATAGAAAGTTATGAAAAAGAAACTAATAATAGAGTTTCAAAAATTTCTTTCTATGAAGGAAATTCTAAAAAGTATACTTATCCAAAACTATTTGTTAATGGTGATACAAATATAAAAGCTTTTTATCCAGAATGGTCAAGATTAAATGCACTTAATTATTACTTAAATAGAAAGCTAGAAAACGTAGAGAATGATGAAAAAATAGAAGAACATTATTTTAAAGATAAAATATGGGAATATTACAACGATGAACAAATTATAATAGAAGGGGATACTGTTCATATGTTTATATACTAAATTCTAGAATAGTAAATAATTAAAATGGGTAAGGTGGAAATATGCTTTATGATGTTATTATTATAGGAAAAGGACCAGCAGGAATATCAGCTGGTCTATATGTTAAAAGAGCTGGTTTTAAGGTACTTGTTATAGGTAAAGATGGTGGAGCATTAGAAAAAACTAAAAGTATTGATAATTATTATGGTTTTACGAATACTATATCAGGAAAAGAACTTTTACTAAATGGGATTAATCAGGCTAAAAGACTTGGAATTAATATAGAAACAGACGAGGTTGTTGGACTAGAGTTTGGAGATAATAAATATATTGTTAAAACAAGAAATAATAGGTTTGAAGCAAAATGTATTATTCTTGCAACAGGTGCAAGTAGGAAAACACCAAATATAAGAGGTATAAAAGAATTTGAAGGTAAAGGTGTAAGTTATTGTGCAGTTTGTGACGCTTTCTTTTATAGAAATAGAGATGTAAGTATACTGGGAAGCGGAGATTATGCGTTAGAAGAGGCAAATACTTTACTTCCGGTTGTAAAATCTGTATCAATATTAACTAATGGAGAAACTCTTGTAGAAAATAGAAGCATTAATTATGACAATTTTTCTATCAAGGAAGAAAAAATAGAAGAAATTATAGGAGAAGATAAAGTAACAGGAATAAAGTTTAAAGATGGGAAAATAATAGATACAGAAGGATTATTTGTAGCAGTAGGTGTAGCTTCAAGCACAGATTTAGCAAGAAAATTAGGAGTTATAATAAAAGAGAATAATATTATTGTAGATGAAAATATGGCAACAAATGTACCTAGGGTATTTGCTTGTGGAGACTGTACAGGCGGGCTTTTACAAATTTCTAAAGCAGTGTATGAAGGAGCAATTGCAGGATTAAGTGTAATAAAACATTTACGTGCTATGTAAAAAAATAAATTGTTACGAAAGAAGGAAAATATGGAATATATTATGTCTTTTTTGGAGGGAATTATTACTTTTATTTCTCCTTGTTTATTACCAATGTTACCAATATACATATCTTATTTTGCAGGTGGAGAAATTGCAAACAACAAAGGGCAGACGATAAAAAATGCAATAGGGTTTATATTAGGTTTTACAATTGTTTTTGTTTTGTTAGGAATATTTGCAAGTAGTATTGGTGTTATGTTAAAACAATATAATCAAATTCTTCAAATGGTTTTTGGAAGTATTATGATATTATTTGGATTAAATTTTATGGGGATTTTAAATATAAAAATACTAAACAATACAAAAAGTGGAATGAAAGCAAAAACAAAAGATCTAAATTTTATTAGCTCTTTAATATTAGGTATTATTTTCTCTATAACTTGGACACCTTGTGTAGGAACATTTCTTGGTAGTGCTTTAATGTTAGCTGCTACAGCAAATCATATTATTGAAGGTGCTATTATGCTATTATGTTTTTCACTAGGACTTGCTATTCCATTTTTAATAAGTGCATTTTTAATTCATAAATTAAAAACAGCTTTTGACTTTATAAAAACACATTATGAGATAATTAATAAAATATGTGGAATATTCTTGATAGTAATTGGAATATTAATGATAACAGGGTATATGAGATATTTTTTATCTTTACTAAGTATATAGGAGAATTAAGATGGATAAGAAGTTAAAATATATAATAGTTGTTATAATTTTTATTTTAGTAATGATTGGTATAAGTAGGGTATATACTATGTTAAATGCTAAAATTCAAAACGAGGAAATACAAAAGGAGAATATAAAATCACAAGAAACTATTTCAAATCAAGCAAAGGATTTTAGTGTATATAATGATAAAGGTGAAGAAGTAAAGCTATCAGCATTTAAAGGAAAACCAATAGTAATAAACTTTTGGACTACTTGGTGTGGATATTGTAAAATAGAAATGAAATATTTTGAAGAATTATATAATCAATATAAAGATGAAGTTGTATTTTTAATGGTAAATTCAACAATAGAAGATGATAAAGATGAAGCTAATAAATATATAACTGGGCAAGGATATACATTCCCTATATATTATGATATAACTGGAAATGCTATAAATTCCTATAAAGTAACAGGTTATCCAATAACTATGTTTATAAATAAAGATTTCCAAATTAATCGTATACATCAAGGTATGATTAATTTAGAAACTTTACAAAAAAATATAAATAATATAATGTGAAGGGAGAAATGAAGATGTCAGTAATAAAAATTACAAGTAAAAATTTTGAAGAAGAGGTTTCTAAATCAGATGTACCAGTATTATTAGATTTCTGGGCAAGTTGGTGTGGTCCTTGTAAAATGGTATCACCAATTGTAGATGCTGTTGCAGAAGAAGTAGAAGGAAGAGTAAAAGTGGGAAAAATAAATGTAGACGAAGAACAAGAATTAGCTAGTGCTTTTAGTATAATGAGTATACCAACTCTTGTAGTAATTAATAATGGTAAATTAGTGAACCAAGCAGTTGGAGTAAGAAGCAAAGAAGAAATATTAGATATGATAAAATAGTTATAAACAAGATATCAATAGCATTGCTATTGATATCTTGTTTATAATTTCTAGGTTTATGACATCGTCTAAGTCAAAAATGACAACCATATCTGTCATTACCATCAATGATGACTACTATGTATGCGATAGCCATATTTGTTATGGCCATATCAAGTTGCCATCTTTGTCATAGCCATATCTGTCATAGCCTTGTTTGTCATAGCCATCTCTGTTATAGCCATATTTGTTATAGCCTTGTTTGTCATAGCCATATTTGTCATAGCCATCTCTGTTAAAGCCATCTCTGTAATAGCCACGTCTGTTATAGCCACATCTGTTATAGCCATCTCTGTCATAGCCTTGTTTGTCATAGCCATATTTGTCATAGCCATCTTTATCATAGCCAAACCTGTCATAGCCATCTTTATCATAGCCATCTTTGTTGAAAAATTTTTTCATAAATTTTTTCCTCCTAAATATTTTATTTTAAGTTATTCCATAAAAGTAATAGCTTGAAAAAGCTATATATATGTCAAATATCGCCATAAAGCACTATTAATTAATAGTTAGGAGATATGATAAAGTTTATATTAATATATATACCATATTTTACATAAAATATCAAGTGGTTTGGTATATATCTGTTAAAAAAATATCGAAAAACAATAAGAAAGTATTGACAAACAAAAATACTATATATATAATGTCAATAGTTTAGGAGGGGTGTATATGCGAAAAGCAGTATATGGAAGTTTATTTTTAAGTATTTTACATTCAATATTATTTTTTGGACAGGATTTAGGTATATCAGTACTTTTATTTGCTATACCTGCAGTATTTTTACTTATTATGATGTTAAAAAAACACAACAAAATTAAAAACGATAAAGCTTTATATCTAGCTATACCTATTTTATTATTAAGTAGTACTTACTTATTTTTTAATAATGAATTTTTTAATGTAATAAACATGATTGCTATTCCATTCTTGTTAGGTGTAATGATTGTTTGGACAATAAGTGACACATTCAAAATTAGGACATTATTTGGTAAATCGGTAAATTTAGTAATAGGTTCTTTGGAATTTATACCAAATGTACTAAAACGCATTAAAGAAGCATTGGTATTAAAGAAAAATGATGAAGAAGATAAAAATAAAAAGATAAAGCAAATAGGAATTGGAATATTATGTTCCTTGCCATTATTAATTATAATACTTGCTTTACTAATATCAGCAGATGGAATTTTTGCCAATATGTTTGGTGAATTATATGATCAAATAATGTATATCTTTAATGTTGAATTTTGGTTAAGGATTATACTTATAGCAATTGTATTTATTTATCTTGTATGTATAATTTATAATATAGTATTTAAAGAAAGCACATTAAATAGTGATAATTCTAATCCATTTACTTGGAATCTTAAAGTTGATGGAACAATTGTAAATACAGTTCTTACTATAATTAATGTTGTGTATTTATTATTCAGCTCAATTCAGATTTTATATGTACTTAGATATTTATTTATAAATCCATTAAGCATAGCAGGGGATTTTGAGTTTGCAGAATATGCAAGACAAGGATTTTTCCAACTTATGTTGGTATCATTTATTAATTTTGTAATAATTATTATTACAAATTCTAACAATAAGGAAAAAAATATTGAAAACAAGTATACTAAGATTATGAATGTACTTATGTCAGTATTTACAATTATTATTGCTGTATCAGCATTTATGAGAATGAGTTTATATGAAAGAGAATATGGCTATACATTTTTAAGATTAATGGTTTATGTGGTTTTAACAACAGAAATTATAATGATAATACCTACAATTATTTATATTATTAAAGGTAAATTTAATATATTTAAAACATATTTTATTATAGCTATTACAATGTATACAATAGTTAATTTTATAAACATTGATGCTACAATTGCTAGAAAAAATGTTAATAGATATATTGAACAAAAGGATATATCAACTAAACGAGAAATTGATTTTAGCTATTTAAGATATAACACAGGAACAGATGCTATACCAGAAATTGTGAGATTATATAATAATGTTAGTGACGAAAAAATAAAAAGAGAGATTAACAACTACTTATATAGCCAATATAATGATGTAAAAGAAGAAAGAAACTGGCAAGAGTTTAACATATCAAAACAAAGAGCAAAAGATATTTTAAAAAAGATCAATTTAAATTATATAAAATACAACTATAAAAATGATAATAGATATAACGATTATTTATAACATTCTAAATTATAGAATAAACATATTTGTCTAGAACAATATAATTTACAAGTAATAAAACATATAAAAATAGGAGAGTATTATGAAGGTAACAGGAAAGAAAAGTATTTCAAGCTTAATTAAGATGTTTTTACAAATTTTAATATGTACAGGGATTATAGTGCTTATATTATTGCCATTATTATTAAAGAAATATATACAATACATAAATCCAGTATTAGATTATTATCCAGCGTTAATTCTTTTATATGTATCTGGTGTTCCAGCAATTATTATAGTATATGAATTTATAAAATTGTTTAGATCCTTAAAAGAGGATAATCCATTTATAGAGAATAATGTAAAAGCATTAAAAGTTTCATCAATTTGTTCTTTAATAATTGCTATAGAATATGGGGTGGGAATATTCTTTGTTACAAATTCTATATTTGGAATAATTGTTGTGGGAGTATTTATAATAGCTTGGCTTGGATTATATATACTTTCAGAACTTCTACAAAAGGCGATAGAATATAAAGAAGAAAATGATTTAACAATATAAAAAGGAGGAGAGATATGGGTATTATAGTTAATTTAGATGTTATGATGGCTAAAAGAAAAATCTCTTCTTCTGAACTTGCAGAAAAGATAGGTATTACAACAGCGAATTTATCAATACTTAAAACTAATAAAGGAAAAGCAATTAGATTTTCAACTTTAGAGAAGATATGTGAAGTGTTAGAGTGTCAGCCAGGAGATATATTAGAGTATAAAAATAAATAAAAACAAAACCTCTTAAAATAGAATATACTATTTTAGGAGGTTTTTCTATGAAGAATGAAATAAAAGAAAACATAATTGAAAATAAATTAAAATATGATAATACCATTATTATGACATATAAAATAACATATCCTCAAATAATAAGCTCAAAATATAAATTAGGAAAAGATATTTTTAATAGGTATAATGAGAAAATAGCTCAAGACTTGAAAACATACACAGAAGGAGAATTATATTTACAGGCGAAAGAAGTGTATGAATACAATAAAAAACATGGATATCCAGTAATGGTGTTTGAGGTAATTCTTGAAACAAAAATAACTTATAATGAAGATAAAATTTTAAGTTTATATCAAGATCAATATACTTTTACAGGAGGTGCTCATGGAAGTACAGTAAGAACATCACAAAACTGGAATTTAGCTACAGCAAGGCAAATTCAACTCTATAGCTTATATAGTAATCCTTATTTTTTGCTAGATATATTAAGAAAAATTAACTTGCAAATTGCAAATGAAAAAGAAAACTATTTTGATAATTATTGTGAATTAGTTTTAGAAACTTTTAACCCAAATCAATATTATATAACAGATAAAGGTATTAATATATTTTTTGGACAATATGATATTGCACCATATTCGAGTGGAATTCCAGTCTTTTTAGTTTAAGATAATATTAACAGTACAAAAATAATAGAGGCAATTCCTCTATTATTTTTTGTATTATAAAACCCCGAGATTGTCTCGGGGTTCGGTAAAGCTTTCAGCGATGAGTAGACACAAAAAATCCCTTCATATATAATTTAAATTGCGACTGACAGGAAGCAATTTAAATATATTGAAGGGAGATGTTTA
>JAAVZA010000009.1 GCA_022791395.1 Clostridia bacterium | reverse complement strand
TTGTGTTTTGATGTGTTAAATTTTGAAATTTATAAAAATGGAGGTTTTAACAATGAATAATTTAAGAGAAATTAATGATGATATTTTAAAAGATTGGTTAAATTTTAGAGAGGAAGATTTATGTTCTTTAACTTGTGATGAGGATAGAAAACATCATATTTATTTTGATGAGATTTCTGAAAGAATTTTAAAACATGTTCCTAAGAATGATAGAAAGTATGTTGAAAAACAACTTAGCTTTCTTGATGAGAATTTTATGGATTATATTGATTATTGGAATGAGAAGTATTATAGGAATGGTTTTTGTGATGGAGTGCAGTTGATTGGTAGTGGATTAAAATAATAGCATAAAATAGTAAAAAGTGTGAATTTGACTTTGATAATCAAATGTCATTTTTCACACTTTTATGATATTAGATATTTTTCACTTGTTCTTCTAACGCATTTTGTGGAATGATTATTGAATCTTCACTCTTTTCAAATAGGTTTAATCCCCATGCATATTCCTGATTTTCATAATTATATATTATTACTTTTGGGTCGTAATTTTTAGAAAATCCTTGTCCTAATGCAAATGTAAATGCTACTGATGTAGCCATACATAAATGAATAGTTTTTATATTTTTTTCTCTGCAAACTTCTCTAATAGAATCAAATATAATCTTTTTGTAATAATTAATTTGTTCTTCTGATTCAATTACATCATATCCCATATCCGTTGTTTCAAATTTAATATAATTATTTTTGTTAATATCAAATTTCTTTAATTGTTCTTTTGTTATTTTAAATGTTGTACCTATGCTAACAATTAATTCATTGCTTTCTTTTAATTCTCTTTCTATATTCATCTCAGGATAATTGCCTATGTATGTTTTATTGTCTTTTAATAATTTAAATGTATCTTCGTACCTCTTTTTATGAAATAATTTGAAATATGTTTCGTCCCCCACTATATATCCTAACCTTAAAATAAATGGTGTTTGCAATATTCCTGCAAAAGCATAATTATTAGCTTTTTTTGAATTCATAAAAGATTTTGCATAATAATCAATATCTTTTACAATTTCCGAATATCCTTCATAATAGCCGTTTAACTTGTTTATAATATCTGAAATATCATATTCAGCTTTTTCCTCGTATAAATAATTTGTCATTATATTAGAATTATTTTTACCTAACCCATTCACTACAAGAATATTTATTCCTTGTTTCTTCAATCTTACCTTGAAAATAATTAATATTATATCTATTATAAAAATAGTATAAAAAATAGGTTCTATTTTTCTATATATAATTTGTGCATCTTTAATTTTATTAAAAATATCAGTAATAGAATCAGAGTTGAAAGCATCTATGCCTTGTGTGCTAATACTTAGTTTTTCCATAACAATAACTAATATACCTAAAACTGCTATGCCTAATAGGTATTTCATATCAATATTTACTAATACTTTTTTAAATCTTTGCCACATATATCAATTCTCCTTTCGCTGTATATATTTTTATTTGTTTTCCATTATATACTAAATGAATAAGTCCTTTTCTCCACTCTCTCCACTGTTTTAAATCTATACTAGATGGTTGTACATTTTCTTGAAAGGGATGCGTATGCCATGTCCCTATAATAATATGTTTCTTTGGAGTTTCAAACAATTGTATATCTCTATCATTAAAACTAATAGATATTGGAAAGCCTTTTTTAAATGATAATGTTTCTAAATATATATTAAATATATCTTTTTTAGCAAATATAATTCCTCCTACTTCATAATCATTATTAAAGTGTATCTTTAACATTTTTTTAAAATTATCACTTATTTTAATCTTTTTCAGTCTCAACATATATTATTTCATCCCCATTTATTTTTTCTACCAATGACTTTATTACCTTCTTGGCAAGTTTTACTAATAGTTCTTCATCATAAATAGCAATCGATCTTCCACATCCATTTCCTATCAATTCTCTTCTTTCTGTGATTTTAGACTTAAATAAAAAGTTGTATGTAGTATTTACTATTTGTTTTGAATTTGTTTTTACTAATTTTGCATTTTCTCCAAAATTGTTAATTGCCGCTAAAATAATTTCAACATCTTCAGAACAACTTTTTTCTAAAAAAGAGGCTATTTGAATCCATGACATAAAATTATCAACAGATACTATAATTCTTTTGCACCCGCTTATAATATTCGCATCACTATCTGCTCGTATATTAAGATTAAATAATTTTAAATTTACTTTATCTAAATTTCTACAAAATTCTTTTACAGCATAAATTTTTTTCTTTCCTCTATACGGGAAGGCAAATCTAAAAGAGTTGTCTACAGTATATTTATCATGATCTATTAATACAATATCATTTAGTCCATTTGCTAAACCGTATTTTATTATATATGAATTTACAGACCCGACTCCTATAAATGCAGTTTTACCTATTAAATTATTGCATTTTTTTCCTATTATTCTTTGCCTTGCTTTCTTATAAGAATCTCTTTCGTAATATATTACATTGTTCTCTTTTCGAAGAAATATTGAATAATCTTCATAACTTTTTATATAAATCTCATATGTACTATAATTTTCCATTTCTTCGATTGTTTCCCACAATTGTTCTACTGTATTAATTTTCATTTTAGTCTGACTTAAATTGTTTTTTATTTTTCCTTCTTTAGCTTCATATCCCAAATAACTTTCAACATAATACTCTATTTCAAATATAAATTCTAAAAGTTTTAGTTCTAATGGTAATCTAAAAAGCCATGGTATATATTTACAAACTATGCTCTCTAATGAATTTTCTTCAATTATTTCATTTAAATGAAGTTCTATATTTCCAAATATACATATTTTACCATCTTTCATAATGTGTGGCACTCTTCCGAACCAATCTTTATCTGTATAAAAATTTTTTTTAGTTGTATTATATCTGAAATCTATGTTATCTAGTTTAAAAATAATATCATCTTTTCTTATTATTGCATTCGCATCGATTTCTCTTATAATTTCTAATCTTCTTTCATTGTCCATTTCTACCCCATCGTTCCTGTAAAGCTACTATCTACTTTATTATTATTTTTAATGCTTATTCGCTCATAGACATCTTTTTCCACAATTTGATCATATTGTTTATACTCTAAATTTAATAGTACTTTATCAATTACCTTTCTCATCTCATAAATATTTCTTACCTTGTAAAATGTATTATGAACATATAAGCTCTCTAATCTTGGACCTTCATATCCATTTGTTTCTATGAAATTTTTTATATATTTTATACTATTTAATACATCTTCATGTAGCTCATCTTCATCTGCATCCACATGCATATTTCTATCACATAGCAATAAATTTATAGAAATACTTGGAATTTTATTACATTCTTCAATGTCTAAAGCATTACTAGCTGTCTTTATAAAATGTTTTATTAATCTAATAACTTTTCTTCTAGTGTTATTTTGTTTATAAAAGTTATTAAAATAATGAATTAATTCTTTTGGTTTCGCTAAATCAGCCTTTTCCACTCCACCAATACAATTATGAAAATATATTACATCATTAACCCTTGTATATATAGCAACATCTATTTTATATTTATCTCTAAAGTCTATTGTAATACAAGGTTTCTTTTTTTCCACAATATATTTACTTCCAAACACCTTTAGCAATTTATTATATATTAATTCCCTTATTCTTAAATCTATATTATTATTGTCTATTATAAATGCTATATCAGCATCTACATCATAAGACTTATGTTTTATTGCTGTGTTTGTTCCATAACTTCCTTGTAAAAAAGTGTCCCCATCTAAGTTCGTATCTATCCTTGAACTTAACTCTTTAAAAACAATTTTTCTTCCTTCATAAACAGCATTATCTTCTGATAATACTTCTATTACTTCTTTTACATATTTTTGTAATTTAATACTGTTTGGTTTATTTTGATGATATCCAATACATATCTCCTCTAATATTTCTTCTAGTGTCATTTTTCTATCTCCTTCCAATTTTTATTTCAGAATCATAAAGTGGGAAAATGGCAATTACTAATTAATTTTCCATTTTCCCACTTATGATTTATAAACTATCAAGGCATTTTTTTATAAAAACTTGCATATTAGTTCTATCTGACTTTTCAAACATTCTCATTAGATCTTCAACTTGCTTTTTATCCGATTCTCCTTTATTTGTTGGAAACAAATCTCTATATACCTTGCCTTTCTCTTTATTATTTGGTAGTTTATCTATCAGTTTTAAATCCAGTAAAACCTCATCTAGATTACTTCTGTTCCAAATTGGAACTATGTATGGACTTAACCAATGGTTTTTAAACATTTCTCCTGAAATATATTTTTGTTTTCTATCTTCACTGGTATCATCCAAATCCATTATTGGCATTAATGAAAAATTTTTTAGTATTCCTTTTTCTTCTTCTATTACATATTTTTGATTAAATACTCTTTTATTCTTAAAAATATTATTTCCTAATACAGTCATCAAACTATCTATTTGTATGCTCGTTTTTCCATTACTTTCTGCATATATTTCTATAGGCAAATGTAAATTGCTTTTTATATGCTCTGCTAAAAGAAGTTCACTTTTTCCATGTGCTATTATAATCCCTTTGCAGTAATTAGGTTTCCTCACCATCAGCATTTTCCTCATTATCTTTTGAATCTTCTAGAGCATATTTTATTTCTTCAAAATCAATAT
>JAAVZA010000001.1 GCA_022791395.1 Clostridia bacterium | reverse complement strand
TTCCCTCTGGTATCTTTTTTTAATTCTGTTTCTTTTCCTAAACTTTGTGCTATTTCTGGAACGCTTCTATCTATTTCAAATTGCCAGCCTTCTACTGTTACTATGTTTCCTTCTACTTCCATATTGTTTTGTTTTAGTTTATTATCTATATAATCGTTTTCATTATATTCTTGCTTTGTTATTTTATCTCCTTGTAATTCTACTAATACTGCTTCTAGCTTCTCTCTTGCTCCTGCTTGTTTATAGTCTTCTCCTGCTTTTTGTGCTGTACTAAATAAGCCATTTTCTCCTAATATTAGATTTATTGTTACTCCTGCAAGTATTAAAAGAATTATTATTGTTATTATTAATGCTATTAGTGTTATTCCTTTTTCTTTCATTTTTTCTTTTGCTCCCTTCATTTCTATTTTTACTTTAGTATGTTCTGTTCTTCTTATTTATATTCTTTTATTTTACTGTATATATCTTATATCAACCAATAATATCTTGTCAATGCTTTATTGTAAAGTTTTATAATGAATTAATTCTATAGAAAAATCCACTTTCCTATTTTATAAAAAAACCGTTTTAGGTCCTTTTGGCTATTCTAAAACGATTTTTTGTTTTATGCTGTTTCTGTATTTTGTATTACTTTTCTCTTTTTTATATGCTTCTTTACTTGCTTATTTTCATTTAAAATAAGTTTTGGTTCTTTTCCGTCTTGTACAGTTTCCTTAGTAACAATACATTTCTCAATTTTAGGATTTGATGGTATTTCAAACATAATGTCTCTCATAATATCTTCAATTATTGAACGAAGACCTCTTGCACCTGTATTTCTTTCAATTGCTTTATCTACAATAACATCCAAAGCTTCTTTCTCAAATTCTAACTCTACATCATCTAATTCTAATAATTTTTTATATTGTTTTACTAAAGCATTTTTTGGTTCTGTCACAATTTGAATTAAAGCTTCTCTATCTAGTTCTTTTAAAGTAGCAACAATTGGAAGTCTTCCTACAAATTCTGGAATTAATCCAAATTTTAATAGGTCTTGTGGTAATAATTCACTATATATAGCTGATTTATCTATCTCTTTTTTACTTTCAATTTTTGCTCCAAATCCTATTACTTTTTTTCCAATTCTTTCATCAATAATTTTATCTAATCCTTCAAATGCACCGCCACAAATAAATAATATATTTGCTGTATTTATTTGTATAAATTCTTGATGCGGATGTTTTCTTCCACCTTGTGGTGGAACAGATGCAACAGTCCCTTCAACTATTTTTAGTAATGCTTGTTGTACACCTTCTCCACTAACATCTCTTGTAATAGATGGATTTTCAGATTTTCTTGTTATCTTATCTATTTCATCTATATATATAATTCCTTTTTGAGCGAGTTCCACATCATAATCAGCAGCTTGAATTAGCTTAAGCAAAATATTTTCAACGTCTTCACCAACATATCCAGCTTCTGTTAAAGTAGTAGCATCTGCAATCGCAAAAGGTACTTTTAAAATTCTTGCTAAAGTTTGTGCAAGTAAAGTCTTTCCACAGCCAGTTGGTCCCAATAATAGAACATTACTTTTACCGAATTTCTACATCATTTATTTCATCTTCACTATTAATTCTTTTATAATGATTGTACACTGCAACTGCAAGTGTCTTTTTAGCTTCCTCTTGCCCGATTACATATTGGTCAAGTATATTTTTAATTTCCTCTGGTTTTGGTAAATCATTTGCCTCTTCTATTGTGTAGCCAACATCTTCATCTTCTATATAATCTTCTTCAATGATATTCTTACATAGAGAAATACATTCATCACATATATATACTCCAGGACCTGCCACAATCTTTTTTACTGTATCTTGTGATTTTCCACAAAAAGAACATTTAACATTTTTTTCATTTTGGTTTTTAGCCATTTACTTTTCACCCTTCACTCTTATCTCTTTGATAGACGAGCAATACTCGCTCTATTCAATCTTTAAATTGTTTAATTTAGGTTATGCTCTTTTATCCATAATTCCATCTATTAATCCATATTTTAAAGCTTCTTCAGCTGTCATATAATTATCTCTTTCTGTATCTTGCATAATTGTTTCTAAACTTTGACCTGTTCTGTCACTTAATAATTTATTTAATTTTTCCCTTGTTCTTATCATATGATCAGCATGTATTTTGATTTCTGTAGCTTGACCAGATATTCCATTTCCACCTATTAATGGTTGATGAATTAAGATTTCAGCATTTGGTGTAGCAAACCTTTTTCCTTTTTCACCTGATGCTAAAAGTACTGCTCCCATACTTGCAGCCATTCCTATACATATTGTAGAAACTGGACATTTTATATAATTCATTGTATCTACTATTCCCATTCCATCTGTTATAGATCCCCCTGGTGAATTAATGTATAAACTTATTTCTTTATCTGGATCTTCTGATTCTAGAAATAAAAGTTGTGCAATTACTAAACTTGCAGTTGTTGGATTAACATCTTCTCCTAAAAAAATAATTCTATCTTTTAAAAGCCTAGAGAATATATCATATGATCTTTCTCCTTTATTTGTTTGTTCAATTACATATGGAACTAAACTATCTTGTAACATAATTGTTTCCTCCTTTAAAATTTGTGAAGTAACTTTTGTTATCTTCACTTTTAATTTTTAACTATCCTTTAGCATTTTATACATAATATCACAAAAGCCAGAGGCATAGAATATAAAATCCATTTATATTTAATACTTCATACCTCCGACTTTTAATACTTATTTTATTTTTGCATTTTCTACAATAAATTCTACTGCTTTTTCATTTTTTAATGATTCTTTTATGTAATTTACAAATCCTTCATTTTCTTTAAGTTGTTCTTCTTTTTGTCCATACATTTCAGCCATTTGTTTTATTTTTTCATTAACTTTTTCTTCATCTGCTTCAATATTTTCTGCTTTTATTATTGCTTCTAATACTAATCTACTTTTAACAGATGTAGTTGCTTGTTCTTCATATTCTTTTCTGAATTCAGCTTGTGTCTTTCCAATCATTTGTAAGTAATTATCTAATTTCATTCCTTGGTATGAAAGTCTTTGTTCAATTTCTTTTGTCATATTATCTATTTCTGTTTCAATCATTCCTGATGGAATATCAATAGTAACATTATCACATACAGCTTTTACTGCTGCATCTTCTGTTTCATATTTTGCTTTATTTTTGTTTTCTTCTTCTATTTTTTCTTTGATGCTATTTTTTAATTCGTCTAATGTATCGAATTCGCTAACATCTTTTGCAAATTCATCATTAAGTTCTGGTAATTCTTTCTTTTTGATTTCATGTAATTTTACTTTAAATGTTGCATCTTTTCCTTTTAATTCTTCTGAAAAATATTCTTCTGGGAATTTTACATTAATATCTTTTTCTTCATCAATTTTCATTCCAATAATTTGATCTTCAAATCCTGGTATGAAAGTATTGCTTCCTATTGTTAATTCGTGATTTTCTGCTTTTCCACCTTCGAAAGCCACACCATCAACAAAACCTTCGAAATCAATTACTGTAATATCTCCACTCTCTACAGCTCTATCTTCTACTGAAACTAGTCTTGCATTTTTTTCTTGCATATGTCCAAGTTCATGTTCAATATCATGGTCAGTTACATTATACTCAACTTTTTTTAATTCTATACCTTTATATTTTCCAAGTTCTACTTCTGGTTTAGTTTGAACTACTGCTGTAAATATTAAGTCTTGTCCTTTTCCTATTTGTTTAACGTCTATATCAGGATGACTTACTGCTTCTATATTATTTTCTTTTAATTCTTTTTCATATACTTCTGGAACTACTTCATTAAAAGCATCTTCATAAAAGATTTCATCTCCATAATATTTTTCAACAATATTCATTGGAGCTTTACCCTTTCTAAAGCCTGGTATATTAAAATATTTTGCACTTTTTAAATATACTTTTTTAATTGCTTCATCAAATTTAGTAGCTTCAATTGTAAATTCTAATTTTACTTCATTTTTGTTTTCTGTGTTTTCTACTTTTATACTCATTTAATTCAAATCCTTTCTTGCTTTTTAAATTAGCCTTTACATTATATCACTTTTTTATAATATTGCAACCCCTATTTCTAAGGATTTTAATAAAACTTGTAGGTTTTAATTATTACATCTTATATAATTTACTATATTTTATAAAAAGATAGAAATATCACTATATTTCTATCTTTTAAATGCTATATTTGTCTATTTTTTGTTATATTTTGTAATTCTTCTGCCTTTTCTTTTTGTTCTGGTAGAGAAATCCAAGCAAAATATGAGCATACGAATTCTCCATATTTTGTGGCATCTTCTCCTACTTCTACACCAAATTCATCTCTTGCCTCTTTAATATGTTTTTCTCTTTCGTTTAACTGTTCTCCCTTATCTTTTTTATTATCCATAAAAATACACCTCATAAACTTTTTTATTTATAAGGTGTACTATTTTTTATGTTTTATACTTTAATAATAAATTTTTGCATACTAAAATAAAGTTATTAACTTATTAAATAACATTCTCTTTAAAATATTTAATTTTTATTTTTGGATTTTTTAACAGATTTCTAATAATTTTGGTTTTAAATAATTTTCTTTTTCCGATACAATTTTTGTAATTGTAATTTGATTTTTTTGAATTTTATAAATAATTATGTAATTTTCACATACTATTTTTCTAAAATCAGTTTTAGTATTTTTCTCATAGTATATTCTTGGATACATTCTTGGCATACTCTTAAGATCATACTGCTTTTCTTTTAAATAATTTTTTATTTTTTCAAACTTACTTTTAGATAAGTATTTACTGATTCTAATTAAGTCTTCTTTAGCTAGGGTTGATACAATAATTTTACATTTCACTATATATTTTCTCCATTTCTTCTTCAAATTCTTCCCAAGTATATGTTTTTCCCCCATTGGCTAAATATTCTTCGCCTTCTCTTATAGCATTCATTATATATTCTTTGTACATTTCATCTCCTTTCTTTTTTAACTCAATTTTCTTTAAAATATTAGCTTTATAAGTTTTAAAAATATTCTTAGTATTACTTATAGATAATTGCTTTATCATATTTCTCACCACCCTTTTCATATTCAACTTTAACATATATTAAAAATTTATGCAATATATTTTTGTCAAAAATACACATTATAAATAATTATAATGTGTATTTTAATTTTTAAATATTTTCATCTCTTAAAACATCAATAATATTTTCTTTTTTTATCTTGCTACTAGAATATAGCATTGTAATAAATACTACTAAATATACTGCTATAATTGAAATAATTATACTATTCCAAGGTAAGCTAAATGCAAATTCGATTAAATTACCAAATCCTTGGTTTATTAGATAACATATTCCAATACCTATTGGTAATCCAAAGAGTAATGCTTTTGTTCCATAGAAGAAACACTCTAAATCTAGCATCTTCTTAAATCCTTTATCAGTCATTCCTATTGATTTTAACATTGCAAACTCTCTTCTTCTTAAATTTAAATTTGTTGAAATTGTGTTAAAAATATTTGCTATTCCTATTGCTGATATTAGTGCAATAAATCCATATAAGAAAATATTTATAATCATTTTCAAATTACGCTGTGATTGCATCTCTTCTTTTACGTTTTGTACATTTAATGATATATCTCCTACTTCTTTTTCTAAATTATCTAGTTCTTCTTTTAATTCTTTATCATTTTTTGCTGTAAATATCATACGTGTATATACATCGTTTCCTAATTTATTTATTTCATTTTCATTAACTATTAATATTAGTTTTAAATAATTGGTATTTTTTATTCCAAAAGGCATTTGGTCTGTTACTTTTGCTAGCTTATATTGAAGTTTTTGAGTATTTTCTTCTTTTATTTCACCTTTATCATCTGGTGTAGCATAGGTTTCAATTTCTAGTAATTCATTTTCCTTATAATTTGTAATACTTCCTTCAATTTGTGCTGTTTTTAATAAATCCACATAGTTTATTAATATGGCTTCATTATTTTCCAACTTATCTAGTCCAACTTTTCTTAAATATTCTTTCATTTGCTTATCATTTAATGAAATTACATTAATTCCTATATGATACTTATCTTCATAATCATCTATATAATCTTTAATATAACTTTTTTCTTCTTTTGCTTTTTCCATTCTACTATCTAACTTATTTTTAGGAATAATACTATTTGCATAGCCAATATCATATATGGTTAGTTTATCAATATTTTCAGAACTTTCTATTCTTTCTTTCGTTTTTCTTGCCACTCGCTTACTTTCTTCGCTGTTATTTGTGTAAATAAAAATAGAATAATCATAATCTACACTTTCATACATAGAATCAAATCCACCATACATATATCCTACAAATCCACTTACTGAAATGAATAATATAATGCTTATCATAAGTGAAATAACCGTTGTTCTGTATTTTTTTCTACTTCTTTTTAAATTCTTTAGTGCAATTTCTCCTTCTATACCAAATATTTTATTAATAAATTTAGGTGTTCTTAATTTTTTGCTCTTTACCTTTATTTCATTATTTCCACGAATTGCTTCTATCGGCGAAATTTTACTTGCTCTTTTTGCTGGTATTACAACAGATAGATATATTGTTAATGCAATTAGTACCACTGCAATTAGTATCGCTTGCCAAGATACTACTAAGTGTAAAGACCAATTAAGCGCTTCTTCTCTTATCATAGGTTTTAATAAACTATTAACTACATTTAAAGTTATTCCTATTCCACCAATTCCAGAAAGTATTCCAATTGGAATTCCTATCATTCCTAATATTGCACCTTCACATATAACAGATTTTTTAATCTGCTTTTTAGTTGCACCTATTGATGATAACATTCCAAATTGCCTTTTTCTCTCTGATACTGAAATTGCGAAACTATTATAAATAACTAATATAGAGCCTACCATTATAACAGCTATTAAAATTCCACATACTGTATATAGCATTTCATTAAAACCACTATTATTGTTTACCCCTTTATATGCAAGTACATATGTATTGTATTTTACATTATATACTTTTTCGCCAAGTGCATTTATTTCATACATTCCTAATTTTTCAGCAATTTCTTCAGTATCCTTATAAATATTCTTAGCTTTTTTTGAAATAATACCAACATCAACTGTACTAGATATTATCATATTTTCATTATCTAAAAAAGTTACACCTGCTGTATAATTGTCTGTTCCTCTTTCAAAATCTGGTCTATCTATTTTTCCACATACTAAATAGGTCTTTTTACTTTCCTTTACAAACGTTTCATTATCTGCTTTTGCTTGACCAATAAGCTCGTATCCATCACTCATTCTTTTGCCTATATCAAGTGTTATAGTATCACCAATTTTAGGTTCATTTTCTTTACCATCAAAAAATGTTTTACTAAGTACAATTTCATTTTCGTTTTTTGGTAATCTTCCTTCTATTAATTTAATTTTCATATTTTCTAATGCTTTATTATCATATGCTTTTATATATAAAAATTCGTCATTTGAATACTTATTTTCAGCCATTCCTACTTTAGACATTATCATAATGTCACTGAAACGTTTATCGTTTTTTATTGTATCAATATCTTCTATTTTCACTTCTTTAAAGTATGCATCCCAAGCTCCATCATAACCAATTTCTACATCTAACATAAATCTTTGGAAGGAAACAGCAAGTGTAGCAACAGCAGTAATCATTGCTCCTGATAGTATTATACCTATAATAGTTACTATTGTCCTCTTTTTGTTCATTTTTAGGTAATTTACTGTAAGCTTATTTAATATATTCATATTTTTTATTCCCCCCTATTTTATTTTCTCATCACTAACAATTTTTCCATCCTCTATTTTTATAATTCTGTCTGCTTCTTTTGCAATGCTAGGGTCGTGTGTAATCATAATTAGTGTTTGATTAAATTCTCTATTTGAAAATTTAAGGAGTTCCAAAATTTCCTTTCCATTTTTACTATCTAAATTTCCTGTTGGTTCATCTGCTAAAATTATGCTAGGGTCATTCATTAAACTTCTTCCAATAGATACACGTTGTTGTTGCCCTCCAGATAATTCGTTTGGTAAATGCTTTTCTCTTCCAACTAATCCTAAGGTTTTAATAATTTCTTTAAGTCTTTTTTCATCTACTTTCTTACCATCTAATTTTACTGGAAGTGCAATGTTTTCTTCCACGTTTAAAATTGGTATTAAGTTATAAAATTGATAAATTAATCCAACATTTCTTCTTCTAAATATTGCTAAATCATTATTATTTAATGAATATATGTCTTTATCTTGAATATAAACCTTTCCGTGAACTTGGTCTATCTACTCCTCCTAAAATATGAAGCATTGTAGATTTTCCTGAGCCTGATGGTCCTATAATTGCTACAAATTCTCCTTCTTCTACTGAAAAACTTATATTATCAATTGCCTTTACGGTAGTTTCTCCTTTTCCATAAGTTTTAGATAAATTTTCTACTTTTAAAATTTCCATATCCTTCCTCCTATTTTTCTATTAATCTAATTATATATGTTTTTCCAAATTTTACTAGGCATTTAATAATTTCTTAATAAGTTTTAAGGAAATGTTAAAAAAATGGTCAATGGGGACAGGAAATTTTAACAACCTGATAATTGTCAAAATTTCCTGTCCCTATTGACCATTTTAGTGACCACATTAGTATTTACATTCGTTTTCCCATTAGTTTAAAGTTACCTTTATTTGTATTTGCCATTAATTCTAGGTTTCCATTCATAACTACACAAGTTGCAGTATATTGTATGTTGCCAAGTGGTGTGTTAAAATTTCCTTTAAAACTTGCTTCATTTTCTTTTGTTTTTACACCAATAAAATTGTTTCTCATCCCCATTGTTTCAATTATCCCTTGTACGTTATTTCCATTACTCATAAGAGTTATTGTTCCATTAATAGCACCCATTGGTGTATTTAATGAAGAACTATACTTTCCATCAAACATATCCTACCTCCCACTTAATTATATGCTATTTATAATATGCTTTATGATTCTTTAAAGTTCATTATTAAATTTTAACATTTTTGTCAAAATATATTGACTTTTAGGAAACAGTTTGTTATTATACTAATAATCCTTTTAAGGAAGGAGGTGTTGTAAGTGAACACAAATGAACTTATTACTTTTCTAGTAGTTTTAGTTATTATTCTATGTATAGGACATAATAATAATAATAATAAAGAATAACTACATAAAAAATCCCAGAGTTGCAGCTCTGGGATTTTTATGTGTTGCTATGAACACAAATGAACTTTTTCTTACAATTGCATTTAAATTATATCTTATAATTTTCAACTTGTCAAGAAATTTTAGATAGCTTCCTCAGCTTTATCTTCCATAGAATTTTCTTTTTCGTTTATTACTTCTAAGCTACCAATTGATACTTCATAAGCAACTCTTGTTTGGCTAGTTCCATCTTCAAACTTCTTTTCATAGGTTCTTGATTGAACTCTTCCTGTTACTCTAACTTCTGTACCAACTTCTAAATTTTGGCAAAATCTTGCAGTTCTTCCCCAAGCAATAGCTGGAATATAATCTGATTTATTGTATGCTCTATTTACTGCAAGTAATAAGTCTGCAATTTCGCGTCCAAATGGTGTTTGACGATAAATTGGTTTTTTACATATATATCCTGTTAATATTACTTCATTTGATACTACTTCTTTATTTTCTTCGTTATTTATTTCATTTTCAATTTCATCTTCAAAAAAGATATCTTTTGCAAATACTGTTAGTATTAGCTTATTTTTTTCGTTTTCGAAACTATTATAAGATCTAAATTGACCTTTAATTAGAACTTTTTTTCCTATTTCTAATGTTCCTTCTGGAATTAATCTTTCCGAAATTGTTACTGGTATAATATCTTGTGCATCACTTAAACGTGGAACCTCCATATCAAATATGTAAAAGCTCTCTCCATAAATTTCATGACTAAATCTTTTTTCACTTGTTACTTTCCCCATTAATACTAAATGGTTATTATCTGCATAGTTTATATTCATTTTTTTCCTCCCTATTTTTTTTATTTTTCTATTGTATCTTATTCATTATGCTTGTGTTTTAGAATACTTTTTTAACTCGCATAAATTAATTATACTACTTTTTTTTGGTTTTGTCTACATAAAAAGTTTATTTTTTCCAATTATTTATTTTATCGAACCATTTTTCATTGATATTATGGCTTTTTTACTATATATTCAATTCTTCTATTCCATACATTAGTAGTGCTGTAGCTAGCCCCATAACTATATTCGTAGGAATTTTTGTGTTTATCTTATTTATGTTAAATTCTTGCAATTCTATATTTTTACCTTCTAAATTTTCTATGTTTCTTTGCACACAAAGTAGAACCCCATCTTCTTTAACACTAGAAGCTGTTACAGTACTTTTACTATTAAATCCATATGTTATTACTTTTCCGTTTGTTTCTTGTAGTAAATTTAAATTAATTTCTTCATCTGCATTAACCACTAAATATTTTGCACTATCTACTATTTTTTTTATAACATTTTTCTCACTTAATTTTAATTGATTTAAATTTGTTGTTTTTTCATTAGACATTATAACAACAGTTTCAAACTTTATATTTTTAAAATTTTCAACATTATCCTCTTTTAATATAATTACAGTTTTATTTTTTAAATTTTCTCTCAATATTTGCTTTATGTAATTTTCATTTTTACTATCACATATAACTCCAATAAAAGACATCTACTATTCTCCTTACAAGATTATATATTCTATTATGTCCTTTATTTTTTTACTTATTCTATTTTTTTACCAGTTTTTGCATACCATTATTGTCTATAGTATAGTTTTCGTTATAAATTAAATCCGATACTTTTACGATACTATACCCTTTTTCTTGTATATTATATATAAGTTTATCTAGTGCCTCTGCTGTATGTTCTGTACCATTATGCATTAAAATAATACTTCCTTTTGTTAATTTATCCTTTAATCTATTCCACATTTCATTTTCAGTTAAACCTTTATAATCCAATGTGTCTAATGACCATTGTATTACTTTATGGTTTTCACTTTCAGCTGATTTAATTACTACATCATTATATTCCCCGTATGGTCCTCTATATAATATACTTCTTTTTCCAGTTATTCTCTCTATCTTATCCGCACAGTTTTTTATCTCAGCTACATTTTTTTCATAACTTAAATTATTAACATGCGGATGTGTATTTGAATGATTACCAATTTCATGTCCTGCATCACTTATCTTCTTTACTGCTTCTGGAAATCTATCCACCCAATCTCCTACCATAAAAAACGTAACTTGAACTTTATATTTACTTAAAGTATCTAAAATTTTATCTATATCATCTGCATTCCATGCACAGTTAATTGTAAGTGAAATCTTTTTTTCTTCTGTGTCTACTGAGTAAATAGGTAATAATTTTTTAGTACTTGCCGAAGTTTGGACAGATTCCTCTAAATTTGGCATGAAAAATCCTGCTCCACAAAATAGAATAGCCACAGTAGAAAATGCTACTAAATATGATATGATTTTTTGTTTGTTAAATACTAAGAACATAAAAAATCCTCCTAAAATATGCTAGTTAATTTATATGCATATTTTAGAAGGTTTATGAATTAATTTAATCATATTCTTCTACTGCCTTTACAATTACTCTTTTAATTGCTCCGAGCTGTACACGTAATTAGAGTGACTTCTCTTTCTCCCCCTGTATTTTGTTTTAAGCACTCTACATTTTTGGGATCTGTTTGATAATTCTCATACACTTTATATTTTATATATCTATCAAATGTATCTGTTAGTATAATTTCATCACCTTGTTCTAATTTTTTAATTCCTCCAAACATTTTATTATTTCTATAATTGTGCCCAGCAATACAAAAATTACCTATTTCATTAATATTAGGTCCAAATAGCTTTGTTACAGAAACCTTAAGCGATTTTTTATTTGTTTCTTCTAAAATGAAACTATCTAATTTTAACTTTGGAATTGTTATTTTTCCGTATTACTTTATACCCTTTTAGAACTCTAGGCATATTTTTATATTCTTCTAACGCTTTTTCCTCTTCTTTTAATGAATTATTTTCAGTTTTATTTTCTATATTGTTTGTAATGTTTGTATAATTATCTATGGAATTCTTATTTATAGTGCTATCTTGTGTAATTTCATTTTTAGTTATCTTTTCCTTTATATCTTCAAAGCTATTTGCTTCTTTCATTTCATTTATTCCTATAAAAATAAATATTAGCTCTGTTAATATAACTAGTAAAAGTATTATAATAGTTTTAGATACTTTAAAACACACAAAATTTGCCTTCATATTTCGCCTCTTTACTATTTATATAAATTAAGAGCGGACTAAATACTCCGCCCATATACTTTTTATCCATTTACTCTTTTTCTATTAATATACATTCCAATTATACTGATTATTAAAACAATTGCTATAATATACATTACATATTCTACAACACTAGTTCCAGTTTTAGGTAATTCTTCTAATGTGTTTCCTTCTACTACCGCATTATCAATCACATTGCTAACTACATTTCCTCCTGGAACATCTTCGTATACTTCAATATCAAAGGTTTTTGTAGTAATTACTGCATTTCCATTTGCAAGGTCGACTAAACTTAATTTAATTGTATATGATCCTTCTTCTATAAATGTTGCTTTTATTGGTGTCCTATTTACAAAATCTCCTCCTACTTGAAATCCTGATGGCGGTCCCCAATATCCAAGTTGTGCAATATCATATTCTGTACCTGCAGAATCCGTTGCAAGTATCTTTGGTGTTGCAGGTCCTGTAATATCTACTTTAATTTGTACACTAGTATGTGGTGTTCCATTTACTCCAGTTAATAAAACAACTGCATCTTTTTCTACATTTTTAACAATTGTACCAGTATATTGTAGATCAAAGCTATATTCATCTTGTGCAAAAACTACACTTACACTACAAAGTACAATTGCAAAAATCATAACAAATGACAATAATTTTTTCATATATATGTAACTCCTCCTCTTAAATTTTAAGTTGTTAATATATATGTTAGAAAAAGAGTTATAATGACATTAATTTATCATTATAACTCTTTTGGTTCTATAATAAATATTGGGGTGGGTTAAATCTCCTCAACATTTTTTTG